>JBCBOW010000008.1:0-14501 GCA_039821045.1 Pseudomonadota bacterium | reverse complement strand
GAGATCTAAGCATGCAGATCGTATTGCTTCAACAAATCATACAGCGTGGGCCGACTGATCCCGAGGAGCTTTGCGGTGCTTGAGATGTTGCCTTCGCTGCGCGCCAGAGCATGACGGATAACGCGGCGATCGGATTGTTCGCGCGCCGCTTTGAGGTTGAGCACTTGTGCACTCTCCTCTTCATCGCCGTCAAAATCGAGATCTTCGGCGCTAACCAGCTTGCCATCAGCCATGATAACCGCGCGCTTCACGCGGTTTTCCAGTTCGCGCACGTTGCCCGGCCACTCATGCGCGTCAATCGCGCTCAACGCGTCGGGCGCAAATCCACTGACGCTCGGGTTCATCTCTTTTGAGAAGCGTTTGAGGAACGCTTTGGCGAGGAGAACAGGATCGCCGTGGCGCTCCGATAAGCCGGGAATGCGAACCACGATCTCTGCCAGACGATAGAATAAGTCCTCGCGGAAGGTGCCGGCGCCGATCATGCTTTCAAGGTCCTGATGCGTGGCGCACACGATCCGCGTATCAACCGGAATAGTCTTGCGCCCGCCAATCCGCTCAATTGTGCGCTCCTGAAGAAAGCGGAGCAGTTTGACTTGCAGCGGCAGCGGAATGTCACCGACTTCATCGAGGAATAGCGTGCCGCCATTGGCACTTTCAATCTTACCTTCGGTGGTCTTTACAGCGCCCGTAAACGCGCCCTTCTCGTGGCCGAAGAGTTCGCTTTCGAGCAGGTTTTCAGGGATCGCGGCGCAATTGATCGCTACAAACGGTCCCTCGGCGCGGTCGCTTGCATCATGGAGGCCCTGAGCAAGCAGCTCTTTTCCCGTACCGCTGGCGCCCAGCAGCATCACCGAGACGCTTGTCGAGGCAACGCGTTCGATCGTTCGTGCGACTTTGACCATTTCAGGTGCGCCCGTGATAAGCCGTCCAAGGACTGTCTTGTCTTCGCTTGCGGAGCGCAACAGGCGGCGGTTTTCGTCTTCGATCGCGTGGAGATTGAAAGCGCGGCGCACAATCAATCCCAAGGCATCAATATCGAGCGGCTTCTGATAGAAATCATACGCGCCGCGCTCGATCGCCTGAAGCGCGCTTTCGCGGGCCCCATGCCCGCTTGCAACGATCACTTTCGTGTCAGGCTTTAGCTGCATAACAGCGTCAAGCACCGCAAAGCCCTCACTCGTTCCGTCAGGATCAGGCGGCAAGCCAAGGTCTAGCGTCATGACAGCCGGCGTTTCGCTGCGAAGCGCAGCTATCGCGCTATCACGGTCTCCTGCGATGACGACTTCGAAATCGTCATAAGCCCATTTGAGCTGGGCCTGGAGGCCTTCATCATCTTCTACGATCAGCAATGTGGGTTTCTTATCAGCCATCAGGCGACCTCTTCTGATTGAGTAGCTGGCGTGTCTGCGCTGTCACTCGGATGCGCATTGGTGAACATTTGTGCGGCTTCGGGAACGGGCAGCAGGATTGAAAAGCGCGTGCCAACCCCTTCACGCGATTCGACCATCAAGCGCCCACGCATAGCTTTGATCATCTCGCGTGCTTCAAACGCGCCAATGCCAAAGCCACCCTGTTTTGAGGACACAAACGGCTTGAACAAACCAGAGCGCATGAATTCAGGTGACATGCCGCAACCATTGTCAATCACGTCAATTCGTCCCGTAAGCCCTTCCATCGCGACATTGAGATAGATCGGCGTCTGGGGATCGCTCGCATCCACCGCATTTTGAATGAGGTGGACAAGCGCTTGCTCGAGCGCTTCTGCATCCGCGAGCACCAGTACTTCTTGCATCGCGCTGGTGATGATCGGGTGCACCGCTGTGTATCGATCAGCGACACTTTGCGCGAGTTGGGCCAAATCAATCGGCGCGGTTTGCTGCACCTGACCTGCCCCATAGCGATTGAGGCGTGCGAGCAACGCAGTCAGTTTTTCTGAGGATTTTTGAAGCGTAACCAACATGTCAGCGCGAAATTCCGGATTATCGGCGTGCTTTTGCGCGTTGGTTGAAAGCAGCGAGAGCTGGCTCGCGAGGTTTTTGATGTCGTGCATCACGAAAGCCATGCGGCGGTTGAATTCATCGAACCGGCTTGCATCCATGAGCGCTTGTTGGCCCGCTTGCTCGGCAAGATAGCTTGCCAATTGCTGGCCTACGACCCGCAGCAGATCAAAATCCTCCCAATCAAGCCGCCGCGTGATCCGAGGACGAGCGAGCAGGATCGCGCCGACGAGTCGATCAAAGTGGATGAGCGGCACCAGCGCCCAGGCATCCTCCGCATCGATCAGCCAACGCGGAACCTGCCTAAGCTCGCCGTGATGATCCACACCGCTGCGCACCTCGTCCAAATCAAGAATGTGGCTGTGCTGTTCAAGCAGGCCAGAAAGCGCATACTCACCGGCCACGCCGGGCACTTCGATCATCGGCCAATTCCAGCGCGCGGTCAGCTCAAGCTGGGCTTCTTCATTTGGCACCAAAAGCAAGCCAGCGGGACTGTCTGTGATATCAGCGATAGCTTTGACCGCGCGTTCGTGAAAGCTCGCGCCCGAGCTCGAGCCGCGACTGATGGTGCGCGTGAAGCCCAGCCATTCCTCGCGATAATCATAGCGGTGCTGGAAGAGGTGTTTGGTCGCCGTCACTCGCACCCATCCACGCACACGCTGCGAGGGGAGCCAGACAATCGCGATGACAACGGCCATCACCAGAAAAACGATCTGGCTCGCACGGGCGATATCCCCGCCAATCAAGGCAAGCGAGCGCGTGATCAAAACCATCGCCAGCAGGTAACTGCCGATCACCAGCAGCGAGAGCGTCTGAAACGTCATCGCGCGGCTCGGCCGGAACTGCATCCCAGCCCCGGCCGCGTTGGCACCCAAAGCCAACAAGCCGGCCATCAGAGCGGTGAAGAGCCCACGCAGAGCATCAAGCACTTCAGGCGTTTCAGCGCCAAGATAAGAGATCGTGAAGAGGTTGAGATCGTAGGCGAAGATACCTGCGAGAGCGATTGTGCTCCAGCGCAAGATCTCTCGCGATGCAGCTGCAGCGCCCGCGTAAAGGTTGTGCAGCAAGACCAGCGCTCCAACCGCAACGAGCATGTTGAGCACAACCGACACTTCAAACGTCAGAGCAGCAAGCTCGGGCATAAAGCCTACGCGCGCATCGATAACGAGCAGGAGCGGCTGAAACATCTCGACAAGTGCGAGGGTGAGGATCACGGGGCGCGTCGGGCGCAGGCTTTCATCGCGGCCATCGGCGTTGAACAAGCGGAAGATCACATAGATGAAAGCCAGGTTGCGGCAGGTGGCGATAATCTTGGTCGCCGCATCGCCCATGCCGTGCGAGGCAGCGAAGGTGCACCAGATCGCGGTCACAGCAGCAGCCAGCAAGGCGGCCACGTGATCGGGCCGTTTGCGATCACCAAAGCGTGCGATCCACAAAGCAGCGCACGCGCTGATCGCAGCTCCTGCGAAGTGGCAGACAAAACCGAGATTAAGCATGAGCTCAGGATCAAAGAAGGCCATACGGCTGCTCATCGCGCGCCCTCCGGCCACAAGATCACTCGAACCGTCTGCAACAGGATCACAAAATCCAGAAATGGCGTGTAGTTCTTGGCGTAATAGAGATCGAACTCGAGCTTCTTGTGGCTGTCTTCAGTGGAGGCGCCGTAAGGATAGTTGATCTGCGCCCACCCGGTTATGCCGGGTTTGACCATGTGCCGCTCACCGTAGAACGGGATCTGTTCCTGAAGGTCATCGACGAACTTGGGCACCTCAGGACGCGGGCCAACGAAGCTCATATGCCCCATCAAGACGCTCCAGCACTGCGGCAGCTCATCAATGCGAACCTTGCGGATGAAGCGCCCGATGCGGGTGATGCGCGGATCGTTTTCCTCGGCCCATTTGGCGCCGTTCTTTTCGGCATCGGTTCGCATAGAGCGCAGTTTGACGAGGTAGAACGGCTCGCCATACAAACCCACTCGCTGCTGTCGGAAGAACGCTGGCCCTTTGCTGTCGAGCTTCACCAGGAGCGCAAAGATCAGGATGATCGGGAAGGTCAAGAGCAGCAGGACGCTGCTCGCGCACACGTCAAACACACGCTTTACAGCGCTTGAGAACATCCGTCCGCCCGAAAAGCCATCAGAGAAGATCAGCCAACTCGGATTGACCGTATCAAGGTCCACGCGGCCCGTTTCGCGCTCCATAAAGCTGGAGAAGTCATTAACATGGACGCCCTTGGTCTTGATCCGAAGCAAGTCTTTAAGGGGCAAAGCGTTGCGTCGCTCCTGAAGCGCCAGAACCACCTCGCTCACACCCAGATTTTCGACAAAGCGACCCAGATCGTGGATCGCATCGCGCGGAATGGCTTCTTCGACGACGCGCTCGGGTTCGCTCATCGCGATGTATGAGACGATGGCAAATCCAGTTCCCTGCCTTTCGCCCAACTCACGCAGCCTTTGCGCGCGATCGCCTGCGCCCAGCACCATCACCCGGCGGCGAAAGGCAGATGATCCGATGAAGCTGTTGAGCAGCAATCGGTCAGCAACCAACACGATGATCGAGAAGCCCATCGCGTAGAGCAAGGTGGATCTCCAGAAATTCTGGACCCCAAGGATGAAGTCAATGAACACCAGAGCAATGATGCCAAGGCTGATTGCAACCAGCAGTCTCGCCCCCGCAAACCGCAGCGAACGCAGCGCATAAGGGCCATAGACCCCCACCGAAATCATCGCCAGCCACACCACAAGCGCTGAACCCACGAGCGGCATCCAGCGGCTTTCAACTGGCCCTGCGTCCATGCCGATCTGCGAGGCGCGCAATTGCCAGGCCAGCTCGCTCGCCAAAACGAGCAGTGCAAAGTCCAGCAGGCCCAAGAGCAGGACCGCGTGCGGGATGTAATGCTTAAACAGGCGGATCATGGTACTTGCGGCGCGCTTTTCAGACTGGTCTTACAAAACACGCTCTAGCGGCGACTGCTTAAGTGTCGGTAAACTTTACAGCCGCAGCGCAAAGCCGCGTATTCCGGGGGATAGCAGAGGTTAACGCATTCTTTGGGCTTGGCGCGATGCAGGGTCTGCTCAAGGCCCCTTGGACTAAGGTCGTGAAGGCGTCTGCGGCGCTAATGATCCGTCGGGCGAGCCGGCTTCGAGCGGCCCAAGCGCGATGCCCTGAGACTGGATCAATTGCTCTGAGAAGCGCTTCTCAAGGCCTAGAACGATGGCGCGGCGCGAGTAGAAAGCCACACCATCGTCCTCAATGGTTCGGGCAAGGTTGAACCATTTGCGCGGCCCCACCTCTCCCTCTCCCAGAGTGACTGACTGCGTCAGCAGTGCTCCGCGCCGTTCGAAAGTTGCATAAGCGACCCATTGTGGCCGGCGCGCGCTTTCGAGCGGGTAAAGCGCACCACTCGCACCGGCGGTGAAGTGCAGCATCGTCCCGGCTCGATCGAAATGCGCGCAGAAGAACGGCAAGCCCCGCTCGCCAACGCGTTGCAATGTGGTAAGCCGTTGAGCCAGCTGATCAAAGCTCACTGTGAAGCGCCGCACCAGAATCGAAAGATCATAGCTCGTTTGCTCACAGGCCCTCAGGAAACGGCGATACGGCATCAACAGCGCAATCGCGACGTAATCGGTCACATGATCGCGGAAGATTTGTCGCCCTTCAGGCGATGAGAGGTTCGCGCCTTCAACCACGGTATCGATCGCATCGCGATGCTCGAGACTGGCGATCTGGCGCGCGATCTGAAACCGCCGCGCTGCCCCGCCAAGCATTTCGGACAATTGCAATTGCCGCGCGTGCAAGTCGAGCCGATGCACGAGGCCGGGCACGACATCTGCCGGCAGGATGCGCACTGTGAGCCTATGCTTTTCCCGCAGGCGTTCGATCAATGCGGCGCTGATATCACCGCGCGACAAGCGCAGCTCATCCGCGAGGTCTTCAGCTGCATGGTCGAGATCGGCAAAGTGATTCTGCCATCGCTCGATAGCGCGGCGCGCTTCGCCAGCTGGATCTTCTGCACGTTCGGCGTCGGGATGCGAATTGTCATACAGCCGCGCAAAGGCGGCTGCGGCCTGCGGCGCCGCTGCGAGGAACTCCTGCACCTCCTCACGATCAATCCCCAAATCCGCAAAGCGTTTGTCTGACATGCGCCGCACCAGGCCATCTACACCGCCGATCGCCTCATCTTCCCGCAGAGAACTGGGATCAAAGTCAAACCGCTCAATCACTTGGACCAGCACGCGGGCCGAAAGCGGGCGTTGGTTGCGTTCGATGAGATTGAGGTAACTTGGCGATATGCCGAGCGAGGCGGCCATGCTGGCCTGCGTGAGCCCTTCGCGTTTGCGCAAGCGTCGCAGCGAGGGGCCGGCGAGAAGTGCGGTTTCAGACATGGCTAAGCGTGTAAATATGTTTACAGATTGACACAAGCCCAACCCGAATTTGCCGCATACAGACACGAAAGTACGCAAATTTTCCTGTCATGATGCGCTGCAATATTGCATCGGACGCTTATCACCTCCCCAAGAAACGCAATAGGAGTGCCCTAGATGACATACCAAGAGACCATCAGCCACATGCGCGATCTCGTCGCTGCCAATGGTGCAAGCTGGGCCGCGATCGACCCCGAGAGCGCAGCGCGTATGGTGCTGCAAAACCGCTTTAACACCGGCCTCGATATCGCCAAATACACAGCGAAAATCATGCGGGCTGACATGGCAGCATACGATGCTGATCCGGCCAACTACACCCAGTCGCTCGGCTGCTGGCACGGCTTTATCGGTCAGCAGAAGATGATCTCGATCAAGAAGCATTTCGGCTCCACCAAGCAGCGTTACCTCTATCTTTCGGGCTGGATGGTCGCCGCTCTGCGCAGCGAATTTGGCCCGCTGCCTGATCAGTCGATGCACGAGAAGACGAGCGTGCCGGCGCTCATCGAGGAGCTCTACACCTTCCTCAAGCAAGCCGATGCGCGCGAACTTGGCGGCATGTTCCGCGAAATCGACGCTGCGCGCGAAGCTGGCGATGAAGTCAAGGCGCAGGACCTCACCAACAGAATCGACAATTACGAGACCCACGTTGTGCCGATCATCGCTGATATCGATGCAGGCTTTGGGAACGCTGAGGCGACGTATCTGCTCGCCAAGAAGATGATCGAAGCGGGCGCCTGTGCGCTTCAGATCGAGAACCAGGTCTCTGATGAGAAGCAGTGCGGCCACCAGGATGGCAAGGTCACCGTTCCGCACGAAGACTTCATCCAGAAGATCCGCGCTTGCCGTCACGCTTTCCTCGAGCTTGGCGTTGACGACGGCGTCATCGTTGCACGCACCGACTCGCTGGGCGCTGGCCTTACCAAGCAGATCGCGTATTCGACTGAGCCGGGTGATCTTGGCGATCAGTACAACAGCTTCATCGATGCCGAGGAAGTCGACCCTGCCAACATCCAGAACGGCCAGGTCTTCATCAGCCGCGATGGCAAGCTGATGGCGCCCAAGCGCCTGCCCTCCAACCTGTTCCAGTTCCGCCCGGGCACCGGCGTTGATCGCGTTGTCCTCGATTGCATCACTTCGCTTCAGAACGGCGCTGACCTGCTCTGGATCGAGACCGAGAAGCCGCATGTTGAGCAGATCGCCGGCATGGTCGACAAGGTCCGCGAAGTGATCCCCAACGCCAAGCTGGTCTACAACAACTCCCCCAGCTTCAACTGGACGCTCAACTTCCGCCAGCAGGTCTATGATGCCTGGGCCGAAGCGGGCAAGGATGTCTCTGCCTTTGATCGCGACAAGCTCATGAGCGTGGACTACGACGCCACTGAGCTTGCCGCAGAGGCCGATGAGAAGATCCGCACCTTCCAACGCGACGCTTCGGCCCGCGCCGGGATCTTCCACCACCTCATCACGCTCCCGACTTACCACACCGCCGCGCTCAGCACCGACAACCTCGCCAAGCGCTACTTCGGTGAGGAAGCCATGCTCGGCTATGTCCTCAACGTGCAGCGCGAAGAGATCCGCCAAGGCATCGCCTGCGTTAAGCACCAGAACATGGCCGGCTCGGACATTGGCGATGACCACAAGGAGTACTTCGCCGGTGAAGCCGCGCTCAAGGCTGGTGGCAAAGACAACACCATGAACCAGTTTGAGGCGGCCTAATCAGAGCCGGATTTGGATCACGCGGGGTTGCGATTATCGCAACCTCGTGGGAACCTAAGGGTATTCCGATAGCTTGAAGAGCTACGGCATCCGTTCCGGACAGGGGAGAGAGACAATGAGCGACACTGACACTCCGAAAACTGAACCCTCACGCGCCCGCGCGCTGCTTTCAACAGCGGATATGAAGCTTTTGCGCCGCGCGCTCGAAAGCCACGCTCGAACCACCGAAGACCGCGACGAGCTCGCCAAGATCAATGCGCTGCATCACCGACTTGGGACTTACGTGCCCAGCACCTGAGTAGGAAAGCGGTTTCTTGCGCAATTGGCGCTGGCCGCTGATGGCCCGGCGCTCACCCTTTCTCCTGGGGAGGAGAAGACGACCGTCAGCGCGCGAGCCAAGCTTGCGCTCTGGCGGTCGTTGTTTGCGTGTGCTCGATCGGCCCAATACACTCCATTCGTCGCACACACAGAACGGCTGACACACCTGGCACACTGTCCTAGGCCAAAAAAGTCAGCCCCGCGCGCAAGCCCCTTGCACAGCTCGAAAAGGGGGAGAGGCGCGGCATATCTCATCCGCACAAATTGCCACGCGATGCTCAAGTAGGAAAGCGTCAGGCCAGACTTTGGCCTGCCGCCGCGCTCACATCCCGTAAAACAGCACCAATAGCACCGAGAGCGTCGCCACCATCAGGACGACAAGCGGCACGCCGGTGCGGATGTAATCGCCAAACTCGTAAGAGCCCTCTGACATAATCAGCATGTTCGTCTGATAGGCAATCGGCGTTGCATAACACAGGTTGCAGCCAAACAGCACAGCAAGGATGAGCGGCTCTGGCGGCAGGCCCAGTTCGGTGGCGATGTTGAAGGCAATGGGAGTGCCGACAGTGGCGGCAGTCGCATTCGAGGCAAAATTGGTCAGCAGCGTCACAAACGCCATGATCGCTGCGAGCACAAGCGCTGGTGGCAAAAAGTCTAGCCCAAGCGACAACACCTCGCCGAGCCAAGCCGCGGCGCCGCTTTCGAGGATGATCCGGCCAATCGCGATGCTCGCGGCCACCAACACGATGACTTTGGCCGAAAGCGCCCTGCCCACCCGGTCAAACTTCACGCAGCCTGTCACAAACATCAAAATCGCGCCCGCCAGAGCCGAAATGGCAATCGGCAGAAAGCCAAACGAGGCGAGCGCAACAGAGCCGGCCATTATCACGCCTGAGAGAAAGGCTTTCGATCTGCGGGGTAAAACACGTGCGCCTTCTAGCTGCAACAGGCTGTCATTTCGGGCAAAAGCCTGAAGATCATCCGGCAGGCCCATCACCAGCAGCACATCGCCTTCAGCAATGCGCAGATCTCCGCCCTCGGAATACTGGTCCTTCTCGCCCAGAAGACGTTCGGGCCGGTGAATACCGAGCACAGCCACGCTGTAAAGATCTGCGATGCCTGAGCTTGGGAGCGTGCGTGTGATGAGGCGCGAATCCGCGGTGACGGTCATTTCCACGACCGTGATATCTTCGCGCTCTGCAGAAGCGGTGCGGCGGATGCGATCGAGCACCCAGCTTGGCGCCAGCTCGCCTTTCAGCACGCGGGTCGCGTCTTCCAGCGCCTCATGAGTGCCCGATATGTGCAGCCGCATCTGCGGTTGCAGCGGGCCTGAGGGCGGCGAATGAAACTTGATGTTGTCGGGCAGTTTATCAACGATGCTATCAAGCTCAGCGCCGTTGAGGATGCTCTCTGTCCCCACGCGGAGGCGCGTATGAAAGCGGCGGCGCGCGGCATCCGCTTCAACCGAATTGTCCCCCAGCAAACGCGGCATCACCAGCCACAGATAAGGCAGCGCAATCGCAGCAGCGATGATCACGATCGGCGTGTAATGAAACACGCTCATGGTCGGCATGCCCAGATCAACCGCGATGCTGGTGACAAGGATATTGGTCGAGGTGCCGATCGTGGTCGCCATGCCGCCGATAAGAACTGCCGCATTGAGCGGGATCAGCGTTTTTGAGGCAGGCATGGCGCCTTTGGCAGCGAGCGCAACGAAGATCGGCAGCAGCAGGACCAGAACCGGCGTGTCATTGACCGCCATGGAAAGGAAGAATGCGAGCAGAAGCGAAATCAACAAGCCAAGCTGAAGGTTTACCTTGAACATGCCCTCCAGAAAGCGCGCGGCCGGCTCCAGTGCGCCTGTCACCACAAGCCCTCTCCCCATGATCATCAGCGCGCAAATGGTGATGAGCGCGTAGTGGCCAAAACCGGCGAAGGCGAGGGTCAGACCATCTGTGGGTTTGGCGCCTTCCAGCGGGAAAAAGTACAGCCCCACAGCAATCACTGCGATTGTCATCAGGCTCACGATTTCAACTGACATTCGCCCACGCGCAAATGCCACGAACATCGTGACGGTCACAGCCATAGCGGCGATCGCATGATAAGATGGCAGTGTGAGCATGACCTGTCCGAGGGGCGTTCTCGATCAGGCCCAGACGCATTGCAAGCGAAGTTTTGATGCGCTTGGTGCAAGCATCCAGATTTTTGAACTGTCAGCCGAAAACGCTTTGCTTGCAAAAGGCTCGGCTGCGCGCAGTGCAGAGTACGAGGGGCTAGCTTTGGTTAGCCGCTGACTGTCTGTTTGGCGCGGTGCGCCGCGCTGATCTTGGCGTTGTTAGCTCAGTTCACAAGGATGTCGAGCGTCAGACGATCGGTGTCAAAGCCGCTTTCACCCGGGATGATCTGAAGGTTGCGCATCCGGCGACGCGCGCCCGTGGATTGCGTCAGCACCGTTTGGCCCGAGCCATCAAGCACCACCCGATCGTTGTCAGCCTGCACCGTCGCGCCGCGCAATGTGCCGGGCGTGTAGTTCACCACAAGCCGGTAGCCGCTGGGCGAATTGCAATATTCAAGGAAGCTCCCGAGATTGAAAACCGTGCCTTGCGGCAGCAGGTTGCCATTGGGTTGAAAACGCACCGAGCACGTAACCGGCACGACCGCGCGCAGGTTGAGACCGTAGCTCGCTCTGCCCGTGGCATGCGAAAGGGTCGGTGCAAGCGCTGCGCCCACAAGGGCAGCACCAACGAGGGCGCGTCTAAACCACATAAAGCACTCTTCTCTTGGCTAACTGAGCTGAGTGCGGTGGTAGTTTCGTTTAGCTAATATCTGTTGCCCAAGTATGGTTCACAGCTATGCCTAAAGCTTCGTAAACCACGCCCAAATGGCATTCCGAAAGCCCCCCTTCCAGTCAGCGCGCGCTGACTGAGATGGAGATGATATCGCTGTAGCGACCGGCCCTGAGATTATCGGTGTTGCCGATGATGAAGCGGATCGGGAGCACATCCAGCTGGATCGCATCAACGCCTGCATTCTGGCCAGTCCCGGTAATGCGCTCCAAGCCGCGCAGATTGAGGGTGTCCTCACCGATGATCATATTATACGGGATCGACCATTCGCTTGTGCCGAGCCGCAGAACACCTGCATTGGCGGAGCTTACAGTGATCGAATACCGGCCCGTGCTGTTGACGCGAAGGTTCAGCGGAACCGGCGCCGGGCCCGGCCGCAACTGGCCAAGATCAACAAACGCCTGCCCATCGGTAATCGTGTAAGCCCCGGCCAGCCCCATCCGGGCAGAGGGAAGCACATTTAGCCCGATCGAAATCGGGGCACCGCCGAAAGAGCGAAAATCAGGATCCTGCGCTTCAAGAACGAGCTCCTGGCTGAATGTGCCAGCGCTGCGGACCTGATTGGTGTTCACGACCAGGCGATAGAGCACTGAGCGTGTCTCACGGGGCCCCAGCGTCAACGGCCGGGCTCCCGAGCGGCGCTGCGTGCGACCTGCTCTTGGTGTCACATCCTGGGATTCGTTGAGATCAAGGATCGCATAGGGGATCCGCGTGCCCGTCCCCTTTGAAAGGCCAAAAGGCGGCAGGGTCAGTTCGAAATTGGGAATGAACTCGCATTCCACATCGCTCTGATTGAGGAAGGTGACGTTGAACGTGCCTTCAGCAAGCGTATCGCCGAAGGGATCAAAGCCTGAAATTTCCCAACTGGGAGGCGCAGGCGTTACCAAAACGCGGCATTGCGAGGCCAGCGGATCCGCTGGAAGAGGCGCCTGCGCGCTGGCAGTCTGCGCCCAGCCAGCCATCCCAATTGCAAGCAATACATATCGAATAAGGCTAAGCATCGCGGCCTCCTGTTATTCCGGGACCCACTCTGTGCCCGGAAGAATATCGCCGATCTTTACCAGACCATCGGTATCTTCGGGGACAGTGAAGCGGAAAGTATACCCCGTTGTTCCATCCTGCCCGAAGGTTTCCACCAGATAAGTGCGGCCCGGGAGCAGGCTGCTGATCGCAAACCGGCCCGCGGAATTGGTGAAGAACGGCAGCGGCTCTGGGTTCTCCCCTTCCTCCGGATTGAGCATCGTGACACGTCCACCGGCTAACGAAACTGGCTGTTCACGCCCAACGACCGCGGCGAGCGAGCCAGGATCATCGCGAACCAGAAGGAAGGTGCCCATCACGGTCACAAACGCATCGGTACCAATAACCGCAGCATAGCCGCTCTTGTAGGGCGGGAAGACGCGGAAGATACCATCGCCCGTATCATAGCCGGGGGGCGGATCCTCAACATCATACTGCACCGATTGCGTGGCGTATGAGCCGAGGAAATTGTTAAGCGCCGAGCCGAATGCCCCGCTCTTGCTGATGTAGTTGTTGCGCGCCAGCGATTGCCCGGCAACAACGCTGCGCCCGTCGAGCGTGGGGTGCGGCTTGAGCAGAATGAAGCTGTCGTTGATCCGGCGGCCGATACCAAACTGGTTGTCTGCATAGGCGATGGTCGTCCCGACGCGCACCGAGGTGATATTCGTTGCGCCAAAGCCGGAAATGTCCGGTCCAAAGCTTGCATGCGTGGCCTGAACGTCAAACCGGTTCGCGGCATAGCCGATAAAGCCCTGACCCAGCACCGAATCGTCCTGGCTCTGAAGGATCCCGCCAAAGCCAACGCTGTTTAATTGATTGAGCCCGGACTGGTTGTAGGTCAGCTCGGCAAGGTTGTTGCGGCTTTCATAGCGCGCCTCTGCCCGCCGACGGAAATCGGGCTGGAAGATGATCCCGGCGGTGATGTTGAAGCCCGTGCCGCGCCCGGTTGCGGTGGGAAACTCAGAATAGTCCGCCCCTGCGCGAAAGGTCCAGCGGCGGTTCAACCGATAAAAGCCGTTGGCCCCAATGCGGAAGCTGTCTCCAATGTCCTGGCGGGCCCGAATGTAGGAGGTGTTCGCGGTGACGAAAAAGCGCTGAGTGAATTGTCTTGTGTATTGCGCTGAGAGCGTGAATTCGGCGGTGTTGATCGCTTCTGGATTGCCCAGAGAAGCGTATTGCGGTGAGATATAGTCCGCACGGATGTTGAGCGTGTCATTGAGCGATTCGCGTTCAAAGAAGTGCTCGTAGCTTACGCCGGCGGCAAACCCCTCGCCCACACGTGCGGTGCTGACGCCTGCATCAAACAGCAAGCGGCCGCTGTTTGGCAGGACAAACTGAATCTGGCTGGTGAGGTTCTGCACCTCCTCGCTCGCCTGGACCCCAATGCCGAGCGCCGGGCGATCAAAGAATGCCTTGCGGAAAAAGCCCGTTACCGCGAGCGGCCCTTGATAATCGGGCGCCCCGGCAAAGACCTGGCTCGTCGGGCCAAAATAGAGACCGTATTCAAAATCGCCCGGATCAAGATCGATCGGATCAAGATATTGCTGGAACGAGAGATTCTGGATGCCGCCATTAAAGTCAGCGATCTGAATATCGATATCATTGCTGCCTGCGATCAGCGGCAGCTGACTGAAATCGTACCGGCCCGGATCAAGGCGAACTTCGCGAAACAAGACCCCGTTGCGCAGGAAGCGAACATTAGCGGCGCGCTGCAGCACCAACTGGCGATCGGTTTGAAGGATCGCTGAGCGAAAGCCATTGAAACGCCGACGTTGACGCAAGACCCCCACGCCGCCCATCTGGACAAAACTCTGCTGTCCGCGGATTTCCGGATCCAGATCGCCTGCAAACCAGCGGCGAAACTTCTCCGGCTCATCATAGACCAAGCGCGCGAAGTTGCGCTGGAACACATATTCGGTGTCGGTCAGCCCCAGTTGCTCGCTGAACTGGCCGTCGCCTTCAAACACAACCGGGCCAACCCGAACCGCGCCATCGAGCGTTACCGTCGGGCGCTGAAGATCTGATTGCTCCCAGAAGTAAGCCTGGATCACGCCCACATTGAGATAGGCTGAGAAATTGGCTGGCTGAAGATTGGCGTCATCAGCGTCTTCGCGCGGGGGAGCAAAAAGATCGACAATCGCACGATTTTCAGGCGCAATCTGCACCAACACAACCGCGAGC
>JBCBOW010000007.1:0-14942 GCA_039821045.1 Pseudomonadota bacterium | reverse complement strand
TGAGTCTGAAAGAAAATCGAAGCTACTGACATCAATCTCGTCGAAGGCCTTTTTCTTACTTCCAAACACTAGGCTGTCTCCCGTTCTCGTGTGGTCCGGAACTCGATTTTCTTATCGTAGGGGGCGCCAAGCACCATCCGGTTCACGAAGACGCCGGGTAAGTGGATGGCATCAGCATCAAGTGCGCCAGCAGGTACAATCTCTTCAACTTCTACTATGCAGACCCGTCCACAGGTTGCTGCAGGTTGATTGAAATTGCGCGCCGTCTTGCGGAAAATGCAGTTGCCTGTCTCATCCGCCCTCCACGCTTTTACGATCGCCAGATCAGCAAAGATTCCCCGCTCGAGGATGTAGGTCTCAACGGTTCCGTCGGGCCCCGCAAAATCCTTATGCTCTTTGCCTTGCGCGACTTGGGTGCCAACACCTGTCTTAGTGTAGAAGCCTGGTATTCCAGCGCCGCCTGCGCGCATTCGTTCGGCAAGCGTGCCTTGTGGGCAAAATTCAACTTCAAGTTCGCCGGCAAGATATTGACGCTCAAACTCCTTGTTTTCGCCAACATAAGAGCTGATCATCTTTCTCACCTGCCGCGTCCTTAAAAGCTTGCCGATGCCTTCATTGTCGATGCCTGCATTGTTGCTGGCGAAGGTTAGCCCGGTGACACCGCTATCGCGAATGGCGTCAAGCAGCCGCTCGGGGATTCCGCATAAGCCAAAGCCTCCGCTGGCAATGATCATGTCATTGGCCAGCACGCCCTCAAGCGCGCTCGTTGCGTTAGGAAAAATCTTGGACATAGGAGGTTTCGAGACCCTGTTACTGACTTATGTTGCTGATTGAGAGAGCCGATTGCTGACTAGTGTGTTCGCAAAGCGGTGTCACGTCACCAGATAGGATGAGCAATGTCGGGCAAGCTTGAAATGCTGCGGCGCACAAGGCGCTCTGCGAGACTTTGCGTAAAAAAGCATCAAATGCCTAAAAAATAGGCAGTATAATTTGCAAAAAACGGACACAAACCGGTCAGATGGACCGGAATTGTTCGAAAAAATGCAACTTAATATGCGCGTTTCGCACTTGCACAAAAGCGCACGCCTCTTCATACGGACACCGTGCCTTTCAGGCATCCTCTCCCAAACTTACACAGCCCGGCCATTGTGCCGGGCTTTTTTTCGCTTCCTTGCGGAACGCGTTCTTCCCGCTGGGTGCGTGCTCTTAGGATAAAGCTCTGCTTCGAGGCTTTGTCTCAAAGCCGCAGCACGATAGGGCGATCCGGACAATCGCGAATTGCATTCACTGCGCTGACGACCTAGCTGGTTTTGCGATGTTTTCTGCGCGCTAATCTGCGCAATCTCATAGGGACTAGCCGATGGCCGCCAGCGATCCAGCTTCCGATCCAAACACCCCGTCCAAAGATGATGAACGCACCGCGCGGCTTCAGGTCGCCGCTGCGCGTCAGGAAGAATCGGGTCAGGGTATAGCGCGCATGCCGCGCTCTGCCTTTCAGGCTCTCGGGATTACGGAAGGTGATGTCGTCGAGATCACTGGGAAACGATCGACCGTTGCGATCGCGATGGCCGCCTATGCGGAGGACGAAACGCTCGATGTCGTAAGGCTCGATGGGCTTCAACGGGGCAACGCAGAAGCGGCCTCGGGGGAGACCGTGAGCATCAAGGCCGCGAAATCGCGCCCTGCCAACCGTGTCGTGTTTGCGCCAGCGCAACGTGAGATGAGGCTCCAAGGCCCCACCCAAGCACTCAAAAGAAACTTCTTCCGCAAGCCGCTCATGGCGGGCGATCTCGTTGCGACCACGGGCCAGCAGCCGGTCCAGAACATGCCAAGCGATGTAAGACAGCTGCTTCGCGCGCCTGCATACGCTTTGACGCAGATCCGTTTGTCAGTCGCTTCGACCAGCCCAAAGGGCATCGTTCATATTGACGAGAACACCGAAGTAGAGCTGCGCACTGAATTTGAGGAACCGCGCGATCCTCGCGCTGGCGTCAATTATGACGATGTCGGCGGGATGGAGGATACCATCAAGGCGCTGCGCGAGATGGTCGAGCTGCCGCTGCGTTACCCTGAACTCTTTACCCGGCTGGGTGTTGATCCGCCAAAGGGTGTTCTCCTTCATGGCCCTCCCGGCACCGGCAAGACCAGGCTTGCGCAAGCGGTTGCTAACGAATCGGACGCTGACTTTTTCACTATCAACGGGCCCGAGATCATGGGCTCCGGTTATGGCGAATCGGAAAAGCGCCTGCGCGAGGTCTTCGAAGAAGCGACCCGCGTGGCACCGGCAATTGTTTTCATCGATGAGATCGATTCGATTGCGCCCAAGCGCACCCAAGTGCCAGGCGAAGCTGAAAAGCGTCTAGTCGCCCAACTTCTCACCTTGATGGATGGCCTTGAGGCGCGCGCCAATCTGGTTGTGATCGCGGCGACAAACCGCCCCGATGCGATTGACGAAGCGTTGCGCCGTCCGGGCCGGTTCGATCGCGAGATCGTTATTGGAGTGCCCGATACGCACGGGCGACGCGAAATCCTTGCGATCCACACACGAGGCATGCCGCTGGAAGACAAGGTCGATCTTGACGAACTCGCGCGGGTCACACACGGCTTCGTCGGCGCTGATATTGCCGCTCTCGCGCGTGAAGCTGCGATCGATGCGGTGCGCAGGATCATGCCCAAACTTGATTTGGACGCGCGCACTATCCCGCCAGAAGTGCTCGAGGAATTGTGCGTTACCCGCGAGGATTTCCTCTCGGCGCTGAAACGCATTCAGCCCAGTGCGATGCGCGAAGTCATGGTCCAGGTGCCTAATGTCGCCTGGGACGATATCGGCGGCGTGGGCGATGCGATTGATAAGCTTAAAGAAGGGATCGAGCTGCCGCTGAAGAGCCCGGAGGCCTTTCGAAGGCTTGGCATTCGTCCGGCAAAGGGGTTTCTCCTCTATGGCCCTCCCGGAACCGGAAAGACCCTGCTTGCGAAGGCCGTCGCCAAAGAAGCTGAAGCCAATTTCATCTCGATGAAGAGCTCAGACTTGCTCTCCAAATGGTATGGCGAGAGCGAACAACAGATCGCGCGGATGTTCCAACGTGCGCGTTCGGTGGCGCCGTGCGTGGTGTTCATCGATGAGATCGACAGCCTTGTGCCTGCGCGCGGCTCGGGCCAGAGCGAACCGCAAGTGACAGGCCGCGTGGTCAACACGATCCTTGCCGAGATGGATGGGCTCGAAGAGCTGCAATCGGTGGTGGTGGTCGGCGCAACCAACCGGCCCACCTTGGTTGACCCTGCTCTCCTGCGGCCGGGTCGCTTTGATGAGCTCGTCTATGTCGGCACGCCAGATCAACCCGGCCGTGAGCATATTCTGCGCATTCACACATCAAAGATGCCGCTGGGCGCGGATGTCGATCTGAGCGATGTTGCATCGAAGACCGAGCGCTTTACCGGCGCAGACCTTGAAGATGTCGTGCGACGGGCAGGTCTGAGCGCGTTGCGCCGAGTTGGCGGTGAGGTTAGCGAGGTCTTGGCTGAAGACTTTGCTGCTGCGCTAGAAGACAGCCGAGCAACCGTAACGCCGCGGATGGAGGCCGAGTATCGAAAGATGCGCGGTGAACTCAAGAAGCGGGCAGCTGAGGCCAATCCAATCGGTTTTCTGGTCCCCGAGACGCTTGAGCCAACCCGGGCAAAGAAGCACGGCGATAGTACAGAGGAATGAGGTTACCAGGCAGTGTAGGCACTGCCCGGCCATCGCCCAAATGTGCGCTTGGTTGTTACCCGCCCGAAGTGAATTGTGAGGGGTCCATGTAGCCGATCCCTTCATCGCCTTCGCTGCGGAACCCATAAGATATCACATCGAAAGGAATGCTCTAAGCAAGCCGCTAGTGCGCAGCATCCCAGCTTGCACCTGTGCCGATATCAACTTTGAGCGGCACATCGATGTTGACCGAGGGAAGCGCTGCCTCTGACATCACCCGCTCGATCACTTGAGAAGCTGCAGCGACATCGCCTTCGGGCAACTCAAACACCAATTCATCGTGCACCTGAAGCAGCATGCGGACACCATTGAGGCTGGCATCGCGCAGGGCGGGCATCATGCGCGCCATCGCGCGCTTGATGATGTCAGCGCTTGTGCCCTGGATTGGCGCGTTGATCGCCGCGCGCTCAGAGCCTTGCCGCTCGGCCTGGTTCTTGGACTTGATCCGAGGGAACCAGGTCTTCCTGCCGAACAAGGTTTCAGAATAGCCTTGCTCGCGCACTGTTTCGAGCGTTTCCATGATGTAGCGCTGGATCCCCGGGAAGCGCTGAAAATAGGTATCGATCATGTCCTGAGCTTCATCGGGTTCGACTTCCAGCCTCCCCGCAAGCCCCCAGCGCGATATGCCATAAAGGATCGCGAAGTTGATCGTCTTGGCGCGGGCGCGCGTGTCGCGTGTGACCTCGCCAAACATTTCTGTCGCTGTGCGAGCGTGGATGTCCTCGCCATCAGCGAACGCCTGTTTGAGCGTGTCCACCTGCGCCATATGCGCCGCCAGCCGCAGCTCGATTTGCGAATAGTCCGCAGCGAGCAGTGTGTTGCCTGGTTCGGGTACAAACGCTTCACGGATTGTCCGGCCAAGCGCGGTGCGGATCGGGATGTTCTGCAGGTTTGGATCAGTCGAGGAAAGCCGCCCCGTTTGTGCGCCGACGAGGCTGTAACTGGTGTGCACCCGGCCGGTTTCAGGATTGATCTGAGCCTGCAGCGCGTCTGTGTAAGTCGATTTGAGCTTTGAGAGATGCCGCCACTCAAGCACTTTCTTGGTGATGGCTGCCGCTTCGGGATCGGCGCTCAGTTTTTCCAGCGTGGACTGATCGGTAGAGTAAGCGCCGCTTTTGCCCTTTTTCCCACCTTTAAAACCCATTTTGTCGAAGAGGATCTCGCCCAATTGCTTAGGTGAGCCGACTGCGAATTCCTGACCGGCGATCGCATGAATTTCGCCTTCCAGCTTGGCGGTCTCAGTTGCAAACTCTTCTGAAAGCTTGGCTAGGCGCGCGCGATCGACCTTGATCCCTTCTCGCTCCATTCCGGCCACCACGCCGATCAAAGGGCGATCCACGCGTTCATAGATACGTGTGCCCCCTTCTGCGGAAAGTCGAGGCTTCAGCATTTGATACAGTCTTAAGGTAACGTCTGCGTCTTCCGCGGCATACTCTGTTGCACGGTCGAGCGGAACTTCGTTGAAGGGAATGGCTTTCTTGCCCGTGCCGCACACATCCTTGAAGGCGAGCGGGGTGTGCATCAGATGACGCTGGGAGAGCTCATCCATGCCATGGCCCCCGCCCATACCTTCGCCGCGACCAGCATCGAGATCAAAGCTGATGACCATCGTGTCATCGATCGGGTGGACATCAATCCCACAGCGCGCGAGCACATTGAGATCATATTTTCCGTTCTGGAAGATTTTGAGGATCGCTTCGTCTTCCAGCATGGGCTTCAGGGCAGCAAGCGCTGCGTCGCGATCAATCTGTTGCGGCCGATCTGCAAGCAAATCCGCGCCGCCGTGGGCAAGCGGGATGTAGCACGCATCGTTCGGCCCAAGCGCCAGACTGACGCCGACGAGCTCTGCCTGCATGGCATCGAGCGAGGAGGTCTCGGTGTCGACTGCGACCAATCGCGCATGGGCTGCGCGGTCTATCCACTCCACAAGCGCTGCGAGGGTTTGGACAGTGACGTAAGCGCTGCGATCAACCTTTGGCGCTTCTGGCGGCGCTTGCCGGGATCCGCTGGCTGCTTCTTTGTCGCTCTGCGTCGTCGCTTTCTCAGGGTGAAGGTTCGTCGCGCGCTCAGGGCTTCCGGCGCCATTGCCCAAGCGTTTCAAGAGCGAGGTAAAGCCGTGCCTTTCCAGAAAAGTAGCCAGTGGGGCTTCTGGAATGGCGCTTAGCCGCATGTCTTCAAGAGCGACGGGCAATTCGCAATCTTCTTTGAGCGTTACGAGGACCCTGCTCAGCTCAGCATCGCCCCTGCCTTCAAGAAGCCGCTCCTTGAGCTTCGACTTCTTCATCTCCGGCGCCTGATCGAGTGCCGCAGTCAGCGAGCCATGCTCAGCAATGAGTTTTGATGCAGTCTTCGGGCCCACGCCAAAGATACCTGGTATGTTATCGACGCTGTCTCCCATCAAAGCGAGGACATCGCCGACAAGCTCGGGCTTCACGCCAAACTTCTCTTCGACCTCTTCGATGTAGATGCGAGCGCTTTTCATAGTGTCGAGCATGTCGATGCGGGCGCCATCGATCTCGCCAACAAGCTGCATCAGGTCCTTGTCTGACGATACGATCGTGACGTTCCAGCCCTGACGCTGGGCTTCGCGCGCATAAGAAGCGATCAGATCGTCAGCCTCTAATCCCTGCTCTTCGATGCAAGGCAAACTGAAGGCTCGGGTGGCGTCGCGGATAAGCGGGAACTGAGGGCGCAAATCTTCCGGTGGCTCAGGTCGATTGGCCTTGTATTCCGGGTAAATCTCGTTGCGGAAACTGGTTGAATCCTTGTCGAGGATAACCGCCAAATGCGTTGGTCCATCGGCTTGATCGAGATCGTCAGCCAGCTTCCAGAGCATCGTGGTGTAGCCGTACACGGCTCCTACGGGCGTCCCTTCTGGGTCAGTGAGCGGGGGCAAGCGATGATAGGCGCGAAAAATGTAAGAGGAGCCGTCGACGAGATAGAGGTGCTGCTGCGGATCTGCCATGCGATGGGCGTTAGCATCGGCGAGAGCGGTGCGGTAGCCGCTTTGGCTCCAAGCAGGGGCGAGCCTCCTGTGCATCCGCAGAGAATGTAAAACATCGTAAAATATGGCGAGAAAAAGGCAAAATTGCGGCTCGTATGCCTTATTTGACTTGCCACGCCATATTTCCGCCACTATTTTTGCAGGCAAGTCGGGGGTCAGGAACTTCGGCTTTGGCGTCAGAAGCAAGCGCGCTTTTGACGCATTTCACACTCTTGAATAGGGATTTAAGATTATGCGTAAGATCGTTCTTGCCGCTGCTATCGCCACCTCAGCTCTCGGCCTCGCTGCTTGCTCGGAAACCGCTGAGCAGGCTGGTGAAACCGTTGACGCCATGGCGGCTGACGCATCGGCTAACGCTGAAGCTGCTGGCGAAGCTGCTGGTGATGCCGTCGATGGCGCGACCGAAGCTGCGGGCGATGCCGCTGCTGCAACGGGTGAAGCTGTTGAAGGTGCTGCTGACGCGACCACTGAAGCCGCTGGCGATGCTGCTGATGCGGTGACCGGTGCTGCGGAAGACGCTGCCGCTGCCGCTGAAAAAATGATGGACGGCGAATAAACTCACCTTGTCGCTCCGAATGAACGGAGCTTGGAGATTTTCAGGGGCGGTGCCGAGCGGCGCTGCCCCTCTTTTTTCATCCCAGACAGGCAATTGGTCTCGTGCGCTATCCTGTCAGCCGCCCGTATTGGGCAGCGGCGCGTTTGTCCAAGTCCGAGTTGGATCATTCACGCGGGCTCTTGCGGCAAACCCATCATACAAAGCCCGAGCAATCGCAGCGATCCTGCGTTCGCGCGCGAGGCGTGAGCCCTGGCCGGTCACATAGATAGCCATTGCGATAGCACGGCCATCAGGACTCTCCACGATCCCAACATCGCTGGATGTATTGTTGAGCGATCCCGTTTTATGAAGAACGCGCGCTTCAAGCGGCATATTTGCAACGATCCGGCGTTTGCCTGTGCGGGTGCGGCTCATGGCGCCAAGCAGCACTCGCCGGCTTTCATCAGACAGGAAATCCCCGCGGTGAAGGCCTTGCAGCAAGCGGATCATCGCGCGCGGCGTCGCTGAATCGCGCGGATCGATCCATGCCGCCGGATCATATTCGCCATCATCGCGAACCAGCGTCGCAATATCGCGATCAATCGAGAAATCGTTGATGCCCTGGCGTCTCATCCAGGCGTTCACTTGGGCTGGGCCGCCGACTGCATCCAAGAGTGTATCCGTCGCAGGATTGCTTGATCGGGTGATCATGATCTCAATCAGATCAATCGCCGCCATGTATTTGCCTTTGCGCTTGGGCGCGACGGCGGTTGAATACTTTTTTGAGCGGACAGGAAGCAGCAGCGCAAACTCGCTGGTCAGGGAATAGCGGCCCTGTTCGACCATCTCGAGATAAGTGGCGGCCACCGCAATCTTGCTCGTTGAAGCCATCGGGAAGAGCTGATCGCCCAAGACCATGATGGCTTCCCCGGTCTCAAGGTCGACAGCCGCAACGCCTATTCGACCCTTATCGCCATCCGCAAGCTCGGCGATGCGTTGTTCAAAACCGCTCGCATAAATCGCTTCAAACGATTGCGGCGTGCGAAGATCTGTTCCGAAAGCGCTGTCGAACGATGATTGCAGCTCAGTTTGCTGGGCTGAGGCGGGGCTGGAGACCGAGAGCGAAGCCGCACAGCACAAAACGACCAAAAGCAGCAAGCGATACAAGGACATATCGCGCATGGCGGGTAAATCAGAGCGATTGGTCATTGCGAAAAGGTACTCCGAGTAGGGTTACGAGCCATTTAAGCGGACAGCGATAATCCCCCTCGATTCGCCGCGACAAGCAAACAGTTCGTCCTCTGCGGTGAGCGGTGCGTGACGCACGACCGACACTCGCGACAGTCTAATCAAACCAGAAAGCCGTCATGCTTACGCTCCTAAAAGCGGTGACAAACGCCTCCTGTTCCCGATGCTGTTTGCTTTCGTATATCGATCAGGCCTTGACTGCGCGCTGAACGGCGGCAGGTTGCGGGTCAACATTTGCAGTTAATGATAGAAAGATCGGGGCTTCGGCATGAACACCACTCGTAAAATTTCAGCAACCAAGGTTCTGGCCAGCGCGCTGCTGCTCGGCACGTCAGGGATAGCTTTTGCTCAAAGCGCGCCCATCCTGCAGCCAGGCGCACCTGGTCAGGACAGCCGGGTTCTCTCCGCAACGGAGGCGACCGAACTTGCCAAAGCCAGCTACACTGACGCTGATGTCAGCTTCATGCAGGGCATGATCGTGCACCATCAGCAAGCCGTCGAGATGGCAATGCTCATCAAAGAACGCACGAACAACGAGGAGCTCGTTGCAATTGGCGGGCGGATCGAATCGAGCCAGGCTGATGAGATCGCCTTCATGAATGAATGGCTCACCGAGCGGGGCGAAAAGACCGTTATGGTCGGCATGATGGACCATTCGAGCATGGAGGGCATGGACCATTCCAACCATGCGATGGTCGATCACTCGCAAATGGCGGGGATGGCAACGCCTGAACAGATGGCAGAGCTGGCCACGCTTTCCGGAACGGACTTTGATCGCTTGTTCCTGACGCTCATGATCGCGCACCATGAGGGCGCTGTGGACATGGTCGACGAGCTTTTGAGCCAGCCTGGTAGTGCTGCGGACCCCGTGTTGTTTCAATTCGTTAGTGACATTGAGAATGACCAGACCTCAGAAATCGAGCGGATGGACGCACTGCTGGCGGGCCTGTCAGTAGATCCGCGCTCGGGATTGAAGCCTGGTTTTGCCGATGCTGGCGAAGCGATCATGAACCTGCGCAAGGTTGTCAGCCTTTCCAAGCCAGCTGGCTTCTTCAACCCAGACAATCCGGCTGATCTTAAGCCGCCGGTTCCCAAGGACGAGCCGGAAGGCGAAGAGGAAAAGAGCGAAGAGCTCGAATGGACCGAAGAAGAAGGCGCTGAAGCTGTTGCGGACGCAGGCCAAGCTGCGCAAGACGCAACGCCAGAGCGCGCAGACGAGGAAGACGAAGAGAGTCTCACCCAGTTCGCTGAGCGCTCTCCGCTGCTCGATTTCGCCAATACGGATATGGCGTTCTTTGACGACATCATGATTGCGGGCAATTATCATGGCTTCAACATCTACAAGCTTGGCGATGACGGCGTGCCGGCGCTCATGAGCTCGGTCGTCTGTCCGGGTGGACAGGGCGATGTTTCGGTCGTTGGCGACATTCTTGTCATGAGCGTCGAGCAGACCCGCGGCCGCGTTGACTGCGGGCTTCAAGGTGTCGAAGGCGATGTGAGCGAAGAGCGTTTCCGTGGCCTTCGCATCTTTAACATTGCTGACCTAACCGCGGTGCGCCAGGTCGGCCAGGTCCAGACTTGTCGCGGCAGCCATACGCATTCAATCGTCAGCCACGATAATGAGAAGATCATTGTCTACAACTCCGGCACGAGCCGGGTGCGTGAAACCGAGGAGCTGGCCCGATGCATTGATAACCCTGCGGACACCCGCACTGCGCTGTTCAGCATCGATGTGATTGAGATCCCGCTCGCTGATCCTTCGCAATCGCGCATCGTCAGCAGCCCGCGTGTCTTTGCTGACGAGGAGACTGGTGAGATCGCCGGGCTTTGGCTTGGCGGCGAGAGCGAAGACGGCGCTCAAAACACTCGCCAAACCAATCAGTGCCACGACATAACCGTCTTCCCGAGCCTCAACATTGCAGCAGGCGCGTGCTCAGGCAATGGCATCCTGATGGACATCACTGACCCATACAATCCGGTCCGCACCGATGCTGTGTTTGATAAGGGCTTTGCTTATTGGCACTCAGCTACATTCAACAATGACGGCACCAAAGTTGTCTTCACCGATGAGTGGGGCGGCGGTGGCCGTCCGCGTTGTAAGGCTTCAGATCCAATGACCTGGGGTGCCAACGCAATCTATGACATTGTGGATGGTAAGCTGGAGTTCCGCAGCCACTATAAGATGCCCGGGCCCCAGACCGATATGGAGAATTGCGTCGCGCATAACGGTTCGATCATTCCGGTGCCGGGGCGCGATATCTTTGTACAATCCTGGTATCAGGGTGGCATCAGCGTGATGGACTTTACTGACAGCTCTAACCCGAAGGAGATCGCCTTCTTTGATCGTGGTCCAATCGACACTGAGCAACTTGTCGTTGGCGGCTACTGGTCAAGCTATTGGTACAATGGCCGCATCTACGGCACGGAAATCACGCGCGGCGTCGATGTCTTCGCGTTGGAGCCGAGCGAGTACCTCACAGAAGCTGAGATCGCCGCCGCCGAAGCCTCAAGCTATGCGAACACTCGCTTCAACCCGCAGACCCAAACGCAGGTGACGTGGGATGAAGCGGTGATCGAAGCGGCAGAGGAAAGCCGCAAGGGCGGCTAAGTCCAGCCATTTGTCATGGCGTTGAGTTTGCATTGATTTTGAGCGGGTCACGGCTGCGATCGCCTGACCCGCGATAGATGATGTAAATCGGCGCCCTGACAGTGAAACCTGTGTTGGCTAACGTATGTGTCTGGACTTGACCGGTTTGGTTTGCAGGCGCCCGATGCGCTTGGCCCGTCAACCGTGCAATGCCGGTATCCTGAGCGGTCGCTGCGAAAACGATCGCTTGCGAATAGGTCTGTGGGCCCAATAGGATGGTTACATCGCCCCTAAAACGGTCTGGCAATTCTGTTTGCGGGATGACTTCTTCTGCAAACGGCAGTGTTAGCACGTCACCCAGCGAGGCCTGAGGGACGAGCGCCTGATTTTCCGGGGTAATGCGAGCGGTGATGGCAGAGGTTGCGACAAAGGGCCTGTCAGTCAGATAGGCCATCAAACGATCTGAAAGCTCGTGAGCGCCGCCACCATTCGCGCGAAGGTCTATGACCAGGCTTTCGGCACCCTCATCTGCAATCCTTGCGAAAGCAGATTTTAGAAAGCCGCCCAATTCTTCTTCACGTGCACGCTCAAATGTAGGGATCGTCAGCGTTGCAATTCCTTGGTCGATGGAAAGACCGAAATCACTTGGGGCGAGCGGCACAAAATTGAGCCGTTCAGAAGCGACGGGCATCTCGAGTATCGCTCCCTCTTCCGTTTTAATCGTAATGGAGCGCAATTCACCCTTGGGGAGAATGAATGGCGCAAGTTCGGCGAAACGCAGACCAAGAATGCCCTTGCGAAGTGCATCGTTTTCTCCTCGAATGAGCGGCAGCGCGCGAACCAAGTAGTCTTCCCAAGGCATCGAATTGAGCGAGTGCACGCGCCCGAACTGCCTTGAAGGATCGGCAGTGCTGTAAACTTCGAGTGCGTCTGGCATTGGCTGAATGGTGATAGCGACCGCGTCGGCATGCTCTTGCGGCCTCGCCGGGATAAGCAAGCCGACATGCGCGTCGTTAAACATGGGATTGAACCGCGCCATAGCGCGCCACGCCTCTTAACGTGTTAGCTTTTCCGGCAGCCCGTTACCGATTGCTCGAGCGGCATCAGCAACCTTTTGTGGATCAGTCGAGTAACACAGATCGGGATGAGTGGCTGAGGTCCATTCTAGCCACTCAGCGATATCGGCCTTTACCTCTTCCGCGCTCAAGACAAGCCTGTTTTCCTAGGGCTCAGGCTGTGTGGCTACAGAGCTCATGAGTGTCAGCAGGCCCGCTCCCCCGACCTCTGCGAACCAGGAACAAAGACCCACGATAAACCCCCGTGCATTGCTGTATTATGGCGATAATACGCAATGCGCAACTTGGGTCAAGCGGGCTGGACATTGAATTTGTCGATCAAGATCGGCTTGAGGCCTAGATCTCTTCCGCGTCCTTCGTTTCGTTCAGCCTGCGCTCGATCCCTGCTATCATTTTGGTTGCGTTCGCATTGCCCGGATCCAGCGTCAGAACATGACGGTATCGGGCCAAAGCCGCGTCCATATCGCCCGCGGTCAAAAATGCTTCGCCAAGACTGTCATGAGCATTGGGGGAATCCGGAAAGCTCTCGACGTTGAAGGCCAGCACTTCGATCGCATTTGCAGCTTGGCCTTGCGACAAGAAAGCATATCCGATTTGGTTGAACACGGCCTCCGCATCGGAAAAGTCGTATTTGGCACCCTCGGACTTCGCCCGTTTGAAGGCTGCGATCACTTGCCCGCCCGTCATCTCTGAGTACCCGGCGAGCGCGCTCCATAAGGGCATACCCGGCATTTCACCCGTGGTCATTTCATGAATAAGCATCCTCGCTAGGCTAATCGCGAGAGAGTTATTGCTTTGATCATCGGTGCAAATCATCACACCAACGCCTTCATCGGGCGCATAGCGAATGTTTGCACGCGCTCCGCCGCCACTATGACCCACCGTGAGCACGTCGCCACGTTCTTCGATAACACTGCCCAGGCTGTAATCGCCAAACCGATAGCGGTCCTGGAGCAGAAGGTCTTTCCATACAGTCGGCGAGATAATCGCCCCGCTGTTTATGCCCTTCAGCAACTGCGACAGATCATCCACGGTTGTCTCGTAGCCGCCTGCGCTCAGAAGGATTGCTGGCTGCCTCTCATCGGTAACTGTCGGGTGCGACGTCGATGTAAGACCCGCTGGCTCGGAAATATGCTTGCTTACGAGAGCCGAGAAGTCCTTGTTTAACTTCTCCTCTAGGATAACCTCGCCAACGGCATAACCAGACTGGCGATAGCGAGAATAGGCGCCCGGTTCGTGTTCCAGCGGCTCTTTCCGGATTATCTCATAGACGCTTTTGTTGGTCGCATCCGGGTCGGAGCCTAAGGCTTCAAACCCCTGCTTGTTGACTACCATCGTAATGCCCGAGGAGTGATTGAGCAGCCTGTATAGGGGTATGGATCGCCATTCTTCTGGAGCATCAGGCAAATAGGAGCCAAGCGGTTCGTCCAGTCTCAGTAGGCCTGTGTTTTCAAGCTTGGCGTAAGTCAGGGATGCGAGCACTTTGGTGGCCGAGAACAGGCCGCAACGGGTCGAAGAGGTGAACGCCTCTCCGTCCTGTGTGGTGCCATAGCCTTGCGCAAGCAGGACTTCGTCGCCAGACACGGCCGTGACGGCCAAACCAGAGACGCCAAAGTCGTCCATCAGCTGAGGGATCTTCTCCGGGGTCTTAAGCTCTATGGTGGGCTGACCTTCAGGCTCAATTCCATCATTGGAGTTTGCGTTACTGCAATTGATGAGCAGCACCACTGCTGCCAAGGGCAGGAATCTCATCGCAACACCTATCGATCGTTTACATCTGTAATCGCGCGATAGGTGTAATAAGAGTTGTTGTCAAACTGTGGGACCGTTGGCCGGATCTCGGCCCTATGCGCGTCAACGCTTGGCCCGGCGCGCGGCCGTCCCTTTGGCGACTGAATATCCGTGGATCGCGCAACGCAAAAGCCCCGCCGGATCGCTTCCGACGGGGCCATTTTTGTGAGCGTTGGTAGCGAGTGAGCTTAGAAGCCCATGCCGCCGCCCATGCCGCCCATGTCAGGCATTGCAGGCGCGGCAGGCTTGTCTTCCGGAAGGTCGACGATCGCTGCTTCGGTGGTGATCAGGAGGCCTGCAACCGAAGCTGCGTCCTGAAGCGCGGTGCGAACGACCTTGGTCGGGTCGATGACGCCGGCCTTGGCGAGGTCTTCGTAAGTGTCGGTAGCTGCGTTAAAGCCCAGCGCTTCATCATTGCCGTCGATCAGCTTGCCAGCGACAACCGCGCCGTCGTGACCAGCGTTCTCGGCGATCTGACGCACCGGCGCTTGCAGCGCGCGGCGCACGATGTCGACACCGCGGGTCTGGTCATCGTTGACGCCTTCGAGGCCTTCCAACGCCTTGGTGGCGTAGAGCAGAGCGGTACCACCGCCCGGGACGATGCCTTCTTCGACGGCTGCGCGCGTGGCGTGCAGGGCGTCGTCAACGCGGTCCTTACGCTCTTTCACTTCAACCTCGGTCGCGCCGCCAACTTTGATGACAGCAACGCCGCCAGCGAGCTTGGCAAGGCGCTCTTGCAGCTTTTCCTTGTCGTAGTCGCTGGTGGTGTTTTCCATCTGCGTGCGGATTTCGGCGACGCGCGCCTTGATGTCGTCAGCCGAGCCGGCGCCGTCGACGATGGTCGTGTTGTCCTTGTCGATGGTGACGCGCTTGGCTTCGCCGAGCATGCCGAGCGTGACGTTCTCAAGCTTGATGCCGAGATCTTCGCTGACCATTTCACCAGTGGTGAGGATCGC
>JBCBOW010000006.1:0-17762 GCA_039821045.1 Pseudomonadota bacterium | reverse complement strand
CCGCAGCACGCCCTCAGACACCTGAGCCGCAAGCGCGAGCTCGCGGATAGTGCCTTGTTCGTCTTGCAGCCTATCGAGCGCCTGCTTGCGCTGCGCTGTAAGCCGCGTCTCTGCTTCGCTTTGCGTCAGCCTGGCTGCAAGACGAACAAGGCACTATCCGCGAGCTCGCGGTTGCGGCTCAGGTGTCTGAGGGCGTGCTGCGGGGCATGGTGGGCGCGGGACTGATAGAGCCGGTCCGCGTCGCCATTGACCGGCCCTATCCTCCGGCTGACCCTGATTATCACCAGCCGGCGCTATCACCCGATCAATTGCGCGTCGCAAAAGAGCTCGTCGCATCTGTTCAAGCGCAGACTTTTGCACCATTCCTGCTTGATGGGGTCACCGGATCAGGCAAGACGGAGACCTACTTTGAGCCCGTCGCCGAAGCCGTACGGATGGGGCTACAGGTCTTAGTGCTGCTCCCGGAAATCGCTCTCACCGAGAACTTTCTGACCAGGTTTGAGACGCGCTTTGGCACGCCGCCTGTCCTGTGGCACTCCTCGCTCAAATCAACCGAACGCCGCCGCGCCTGGCGCGCGATCGCCAATGGCTCTGCCCAAGTGATTGTGGGCGCGCGCTCTGCCTTGTTCCTGCCTTATGCAAACCTTGGCCTTATCGTCGTCGATGAAGCGCATGAGGTCAGCTTCAAGCAGGATGATGGCGTGCGCTATAACGCGCGCGATGTCTCGGTCATGCGCGCAAGGTTTGAAGGCATTCCCGTGGCGCTTGCGAGCGCAACGCCGGCGCTGGAAAGCCTCCATATGGCAAGCGTTGGCACCTATAAGCGGCTTGAGCTTCCAAGCCGCTTTGGCGGCGCTCAGCTCCCACAGATCCGGCTGATTGATCTGACGCACGAGAAGCCGGGCGCTGGACATTGGCTCGCTGGGCCATTGATTGACGGCATCAAAGAGCGTCTCGAACGCGGCGAGCAGTCGCTGTTGTTCCTGAACCGCCGAGGCTATGCGCCGCTCACTTTGTGCCGCAATTGCGGCCATCGTTTCAAATGCCCGCAATGCAGCGCGTGGCTTGTCGAACACCGCTTGTCTTCGCGCCTCGCCTGCCACCATTGCGGCTTTGAAACCCGCGTCCCTGATAGCTGTCCGGAATGCGGCGAGACCGATTGCCTGGTCGCATGCGGGCCGGGCGTGGAGCGGATTGCGGATGAGGTTGGCGAGCTCTTTCCTGAGGCCAGGATCGCGGTTGCAACGTCAGACACTCTTGGCAATCCAGAGCGCGCGGCAGAATTCATCGCGCAAGCGGAAGCCAAAGCGATCGACATTATCGTCGGCACGCAATTGGTCACGAAGGGATTTCACTTTTCCGATCTTACGCTTGTTGGCGTGGTCGATGCCGATCTCGGCCTTGAAGGGGGCGATTTGCGCGCCGCTGAGCGCACCTACCAACAGGTGGCACAGGTCGCCGGACGCGCCGGGCGCGGGTCAAAACCGGGCGAAGTGTTGATCCAGACGCGCCATGTTGACGCGCCGGTGATCGAAGCTCTCGCCAATGGGGACCGCGATGCCTTCTATGAGGCCGAGACGGATGCAAGGCGGTTTGCCGGCGCGCCGCCCTTTGGTCGCTGGGCTGCCATCATCCTGTCGAGCGAAGACGAAAAGGAAGCGCGAGAAGCCGCGATACGGCTCGGCGACGCGCGACCGCACCATGAAGACGTGCAAATTCTTGGCCCGGCGCCTGCACCAATGGCCCTGCTGCGCGGACGTTATCGCTTCCGCTTCCTCGTAAACGCCCGTCGAACTGCCAACCTCCAAGCGATCCTGCGCGATTGGCTCGACCGTCAAGATTTTGCCCCGGGCGTTCGCGTGGGCGTCGATATCGATCCCTACAGCTTTGTTTAGAGGCACCTTCGCTCAGCCCACCCGTTAAGGGGCCATGGCACAACAAAATCCAATCCTCGTCCCCGTCTTGGGCGATCAACTCACCCGGACGCTTTCTTCCATCCGCGGGCGCACCAAGGAAGACACCATCATCCTTATGATGGAGGTTTGGGACGAGGCGACTTACGTCAAGCATCACAAGCAGAAAATCACCCTCATTTTCTCCGCCATGCGTCACTTTGCAGCAGAGCTTCGGGAGGCCGGGTGGAGCGTTGATTATGTAAAGCTGGATGATGCCGAGAACGCGGGCAGTTTCACAGGCGAAGTCGCCCGCGCCATTGAGAGGCATGCGCCGCGCGCTATCCATGTCACTGAGGCGAGCGAATGGCGTGTCCAGCAGGCTTTGGAAGAGTGGCCGGACAAGTTTGCTTGCGAGGTAGAGATCCTTGCGGATGATCGGTTCATCTGCACGCATGAAGAGTTTCGCGATTGGGCCGAGGGTCGCAAACACCTGACCATGGAGCACTTTTATCGCGAGATGCGCCGCAAGACCGGCATTCTCATGCGCGAAGACGGCAAACCCAAAGGCGGCGATTGGAATTACGACAAAGACAATCGCGAAGCGCCTGATGCGAAAATGGACCCGCCCCCGGTTACAAAGTTTGAGCCCGATGCGATCACCCGCGAGGTCATGGAGCTTGTCGAAGCGCGCTTTGGCGATCACTTCGGCAATCTTGAAAGCTTCGAATGGCCCGTCACCCGCGCCGAGGCCGAGCGGGCGGCAGACGCGTTCTTTGCCGAGCGCATCGAGAAGTTTGGGCCCTATCAGGACGCTATGGTCCATGGCTCGGACGATTTGTATCACTCGATGCTCTCAACCAGCATCAATTGCGGGCTGCTTGATCCGCTTGAGCTGTGCGAGCGAGCGCAAGCCGCATACGAAGAGGGCCGCGCGCCGATCAACTCGGTCGAAGGGTTTATCCGTCAGATCATCGGCTGGCGCGAATATGTGCGCGGGTTCTACTGGCTCCATATGCCGGGCCTTGAGAGCGACAATGAGCTTGGAGCCGAACGTCCTCTGCCCGACTTCTTTTGGACCGGCGAGACCGACATGCGCTGCCTTGCCGATTGTATCCGCTCAACCCACAACAACGCGCATGCGCACCATATTCAGCGGCTGATGGTGCTCGGCAATTTCTGCCTGCTTGCCGGCATCAAGCCGCAAGACGTGCAGGACTGGTATCTCGCGGTCTATGCCGATGCCTATCAGTGGGTCGAGTTGCCGAATGTCTCGGGCATGATTCTCTATGCCGATGGCGGCAAGCTCGCGACGAAACCCTATGCAGCGAGCGGCAATTACATCAACAAGATGTCAGACTATTGCAAAGGCTGCCGCTACAAGGTCAGCCAGAAAACGGGAGAAGATGCCTGCCCGTTCAACCCGCTGTATTGGCATTTCATGGATCGCCACCGCGAACAATTTGCCTCCAATCATCGCACCGGCCGCATCTATTCCACTTGGGATCGAATGGGCGAGGATAAGCAGCGCGATTATCTGGAAACGGCGGATGCCTTCCTGCAAAGCCTCACGCCAGCCGAACCAGGATGGGCCCGAGCGAGCGAGGAAACGCGCGATGCGGCTGAATAAGAGTGGGGCTGCGCGGGTGTTCGCGGGCTTCCGTTAGACGAAGTTAGCCACAAGTTTAGTCCGCACTTGCACGCCGCGAATCACCTTCGATGCAAGCGAATCAGGATTGTCGTTCAACGCCTCTCCACACCGCTTCGTAGAATAGCTGAACAGGCGGTACAGGAGGCATTAAGGTGAAAGGACGGCTTTCTGCCATTTTTCTGAAACACTAACCAAACCACTCGTTTATGGCAGTTTTCTGCGGTTTGTGCTAATGTTCCACGCGGAGCGCTCCTACATTCCCTTCCCTTACGTTTGTAGGAGTAAGACAAGTGCGTTTGTTACCCACCAACACGCTCGCGGGGGCCGTTTGCGCTGCCCTCGTGGCAACAGCCGCGCCCGCGCATGCGTCGGCATTTCCCTGTTTTGATGATGCCGCGATGCAATCGGCCCGGATCCATGACCTCAAGGTCAATCTGATGGTCAATGCGCTCAAGTGTCGCGAAGTCGATCCGATGACCCTTCGCAGCTATGGTCAGCTGTTAGAGAAGCGGTCCAACGAGTTTGCCGGACATGGCCTGCGCGTGAAGAAATCACTCGAACAGCGTTTTGGTGCCCGTCAAGGCACCGCGATGTTCGATGATTACGAGACGCGGATCGGCAATTATCACTCCGGCACCCGTCCCTCGATGGAGAAATGCGATGATACAGCGGCGTTCATCCGGCTCGCCAACCGCGCCAACAGCGCTGAGCTCGAAACGCTTTCGCGGCTTGTGACCAACCGTGGCATTCGCGCTTGCCCGGTGCCAGTGCAAACCGCCGCATTTGAGCCCGTCGCTAAGCCTGCGCCGCGCCCGGTGACAGAGCCAGCGCCTGTGTTGACAGCACGCTGGGAGCGCCCGCTTGCAGAAACGCCTGCGCCTGTCGCGCCAGCTCCAGCTCCAGTGCCCGAGCCTGTTGCCGCTCCAGCGCCGCAGATGGTTGATGGTATTCCGACTTACCCTGCTCCGGGCATCGTACCGGACAGTGAGCCCGAACCGATGGAACGGGTGGCGGTGCCAACGGCGCAGCCTGTGCCAGAGCCCGTGGCTGAGCCCCCTGTTGTCGTGGCGCGCGCCGAAGCGGCGGAGGCTCCGGCTCCTGAAGCATCAGCCCAGCCGGTTGACCGCGAAGCGCGTCTCGCTCAGGCCATTACCGCACTCGATGCCGCCGCTGCCGCACTGCGCGGCATGCAAGATTCGCCGGCTGACGGTACGAAATAGGCATAGGCGGTTCTCGGGGCGCGCCATGCACCGCGCTTCGATCCAAAATTGAGTTGGGAAAAGAGGGGTGGTGGGCCCCTCTTTTTTCGTTTGGGAGACCGCCATCGCTTTTGTAGAGGTCAAGCATCCAAACAACCGCGAGAGGCCCGGCATGCTTACCATTCATCATCTGCGCATTTCCCAATCTGAACGCATAGTCTGGCTCGCGGAGGAACTGGGCCTCGAATACGATCTCAAGCTGTACAATCGCGATCCCGAAACGCGGCTTGCGCCGCCTGAACTCAAGGCGCTGCACCCGATGCAAATCGCGCCTCTGATCGAGGATGGTGGCACAATGCTCGGCGAAAGCGGCGCAATCGTCGATTACATCATCGGCAAATACGCGCCAGACACAGCCCTAGTCCCTGGCCCGGATCATCCCGATTTCGCCGATCACCTCTACTGGTTTCATTTCGCCAACGCGACTTTCATGACCAATGGCATGATGCAGATCGCTGTGGGCGCGGTTGGCGCCGAGATGCCGCCTCCGCTCGCTGCGCGGGTGACGAATGCCTGGGCACAAATCGAAGCCCGGCTGGGGGAGGCCGATTACTTTGGCGGCTCAGCATTGACGACGGCGGACATCATGATGGTGTTCCAACTGACCACCAGCCGCGCCTTCAACGGCATGACGATCGACGATAAGCCCAACCTGAAAGCCTATCTCCAGCGCATTGGCGCACGCGAGGCCTATCAGCGCGCGATGGCTAAAGCAGAGCCCGGCTTCCCGCCCAAGCTTGATTGATAGAGCGTTTGGCTGCGGGAGCTTGTCTGGTGCGCGCCCGCGCCCGCTCAACAACTGCGCCCGCTCAATAGCTGCGCCCGCTCAATAAAACGCCAGCTGGTTCGATATGGCGAGCAGCTTTCTCTCGCGCGACCAGATGCGGGTGCGCTGCGAAAAGCGGCCGGAATAGACCCGGTCGCTGTTCGCCTCGACCAGTAAGTACTGATCGCCCTGCGCCTCAATTTCTTCGCGCGAGCACATGACCTGGAGATCGTACGTCACCGTCGCCCCAAAGCGCGGCATGGGATCAACGAAGAAGGTTCGCGGCATGGGCGTGTCCGAAAGCGCAAGGAGCGCCTTTTCATCCCACGGTCTTCCGGCGGTGTCGCGCACCCAAAACGCGGACTGCGGATGCTCTTGCGCGCTAAAGGGATTGCCTAGCGCAACACGCTGTTCGTAGCGGCTGAGAAACTTCGGACCCGGCGCATCAGGCAAGCGATCAGCCTGTTCTGGCTCGAGGACATCAGCTGGAAAGGGGCAGGTGTAATCGAGCTCCTTTTCCTTCAGGTCCGAAAAGACATAATCCGCGGCGAAGATCGGCTCTTTGCTCTGTGCATCGGCCGTAAACTCAGCCCGAATGAAGCTGGTGCGGCGGCCCTCGCGAAGTGGGCGAAGATTGACCACCATTCCTTCTTCGGGAAGCGGCTTTAGAAAGGCAGCGTTGGTGCTTGCCAGCATGCCCTTTTGCGGCATGGCTTGCTCGATCGCTGAAATCCCCAGCGCAAGCGCCCACCCGCCGAATGCGGAGCTGAAATTCCAATAGGCAGCACCGCCTGAGGATTGGAGCTGCGTGTCACTCAGCGGCTCAAGCACGGTTGCGGTATCGAGCGGGTAATTCGTCGTCAGCACACGCAGGTCCTCTCGAACAGAGCGAATGCGGGTTATCCGCTCGCCTTCGACTGAACGCCCCAGTTTAGTATTGTTTCCAAGGAGACTTGCTCAAGGAACATCCTCTCATTGCCCGAGCGCTTCGCGCGCCTCGCTTTCCACGCTGGCCATCGCCGCGCGCCAGGGACCGGGACCATAGCTGATCCTTGCAACGCCCAAGTTTGCGAGTTCCCCGTTGCTCACCATGCCGGGCAAGCGCATCACATTCACAGGGATCGGTGACGCTTCGCAAACCTGCAAGATCAACGCCGGATCGCTGAGGCCAGGCACAAAGAACGAGCCTGCCCCCGTCTCGCAATACGCATGGGCGCGTTCCAACGCTTCGTCGATCAATTCCGTGCGGTTGGGATCCTTTCCGGCCATAAGCTCTGCGAGGAATGTATCCGTGCGCGCATTCACGAACAGTCCCGCCGCTGCCACCGTTTTGATCCGCGCCGCTTGCTCCTCGACCGCGCGCAATCCCGATCCGTCAAGCAACCGATCCTCCAAATTGCACCCGATCGCTCCGGCTTCATAAAGCGCCGCAGCGTTGGCGCTCAAGCCATGCAGATCGCTTGCAAACCCGGTTTCAAAGTCGACCGACAGAGGCAAAGGGATCGAGGCGCTGATGCGCCGCACCATTGTGAGCAATTCATCAATGCCGATCGCCTCGCCATCCTCATATCCAAGCGCGCCTGCGAGCGAAGCGCTCCCTGTGGCGATCACTTTCGCGCCCGCTTTGGCGACAGCTTGCGCGCTTCCGGCATCCCAAATGTTGAACAGGACCAAAGGGGCATCCTTAGTGTGCAGAGCGGCAAAATCGTCTCTTGTCATTGCTCAAACAGGTCCTTTTCCTTTCGCCTTTCGCGGCGCAACAACTCGCTCTTGATACCTCGCCCATAAGCATAGCCGCCAAGCGAGCCATCAGCTTGGACGACCCGGTGACACGGGATGAGCACGGCGATGTTGTTTGCCCCATTGGCGCTTCCCACAGCGCGGCTGGCCTTGGGGTTCCCGAGCTCTGCGGCTAGCTCACCGTAGCTTCGGGTTTCACCGGGCGGGATAGAACGCAGCGCTGCCCAAACGCGCTGCTGAAACGCGGTGCCTTTGACATCAAGCGGGATTGCAGAGCCACCGCCGCCAAGGCCCGGCTCCTCCACCGCAGCAACAACTTGGTCAAACAAGACACGAAACTCTTCGCCCGCTCTGACCAGCTCGGCATTCGGGAAGCGTGCGCGCAATTCCTCCTCACCTTCCTCGAATGACAAGCAGCACACGCCTTTCGCGGTTGCTGCGACCAGCATTTGGCCAAGGCTCGTCGGGATCACGCTCCAATGGACGCGGCGCCCCGCCCCGCCCTTTGACCAATCGCTTGGGCTCATTCCCAGTTTTCCTTTCATCTCAGCATAAAAGCGCGATGGTGTTGCATAGCCAGCCTCGTAGAGCGCCTCGCTCACACCAACGCCGCTCGCCAATTCGGCCCGCACCCGTTCTTCGCGCAAAGCGCGCCCGAAGGCAGCGGGGGAGAGGCCAACCATCCGCGTAAACAATCGTTGAAAATGCGTCGGCGCATAGCCTGTAAGCTCCGAGAGCGCGTCCAGCGTGAGTGCCTCGCCGGTTCTGATCGCTGTAATCGCGGCGAGCACGCAGGCTTCTTCCGCGCTCTGTGTGTTGGGCGAACATCTCTTGCACGCTCGCAGCCCCGCAGCCTCCGCTTCTGCCGCATTCGCGTAGAACTTGACATTGTACCGCAACGGCGCGCGCGCCGGGCAGCTGGGCCGGCAATAGATACCCGTCGAGTGCACACCGGTCACGAACACACCATCAAAGCGGCGATCTTTCGCCAGCGCTATTTCCCATCGTTTATCATCGGTCAGGACGTTGAAAGGTGTCATGCCAGTGTTTGTGCCATAGGTGAGCTGGAAAGGGCATCCTGTGTCTTGCGCTCAATCTTGAATAGGGAATGCGTGCACGGTTCATGGAGATGCAACCTGAGCGGCGATACTGGGCGAGACATCAGGCAAACAGGGGCGGCTTTTCACAATGAAGACGACACAGCTTTTGGCGATCGGCGTTGGTCTGGCAGCGGGGATCAGCGCGCCTTTGTTGAGCCAGCGCAGCAACGAGGCTGCTCTCGAGGCGGCCTGCCGGGCTACTGAAGTGAGCGCCCCTCAATCCTGCACCTGCACTATCGCAGCTGCCCGAGATGCAGGGATTACTGACGCACAAATGGCCTCGCTTTTCCAAGACGACGGACACTCAAATCCAGTGCCAGGGCAAACCTACACACGCTTTTGGCAAGTGAAATCGAAGTGCATGTCAGAGGCGATGCTCGCACAGATGGGCGTAACGCCCGGCAATCCTCTGCCCGGCGTTCCGACGAATATGCTGCCTGGCAATATTCCCGGTGCGATCCCCAATGTGCCCCAGATGACGCCGCCGCCATCTACCGTGACAAGGCAGCCACCCACACAGGTCGCGCGGCAAGCGCCTGTCCCGCAAGCATCATCGCCGCGCCGAGACCTTCAGCCAACCACCCGGCGCGATCTTGCGAGCGCAGCGCCGCAATCTAGCCCGGCCCGAACGCCGAGCGCGCCGTCCGCGACGGACCGGTCAGGTAACCCTTGCAACTCCTACGGAGGCCCTGGCTACGTCAAGGAATGCGGCGACACCGGCACTATCTGGACTGTGTTCGAATATGATCCGCGTATCGCGCAATATCCCGGGCTGATGCGCGAAGTCGGCGATGATGCGGTCAACGTGATGATGGGATACTCGCGGGGCCAGTCAGAGCGAGCGCCGTATCCCTTCGGCCTTGTGTGGAGCATCAGCTCTATCAACGGCCGGCTGATCAGCCTGAGCGCAGCGCATGGCGAACAATCGCGCGGTCGTTACGGCGCAGTCTATGACATGCTTTGGGATACTAAGCTTGATCGATCAGTCCAATGGCAGGACGTATTTGGTGCGGATGTCTGGAGAGGCTACGTCCAAAGCGAATATTGCCAAGCTTTGCGCCAGCGGTTTGCCGAAATGGCCCAAGGCGGCGAGCGGCTTGACAAGTGCCCCTCGCTTGGCCGCCTCTCGAAGGTCTTGCGCAACACAGAGAGCGGCTCGCGCGTCCTGTCCTTTTCAGCATCGCCCGGCGTCATCGCGTCTTATGCCTCGAGCGCGATCTATGACGGTGTCGAGCTGCCGCTCACCGGCGAATTGCTCGCCGCGGTCAAACCGCCCTATCGCGAAGCGCTTGGCGCGAGCGGCGCACGGCGCATGCCCAATGATGGATCGAGCGCTTTCATCGCGCGGCTGGGCGATGTGCAACTGGGCCCGCCGCACCTCCAACAAACGCCTGACTGCGTAACCGAGATGTATCTTCAACCCGGCGACATTGGTCAGCCCACAGGCATCGAGGCGATCCGCGAGATCATCAAGCGCTCTCCCAAGCTGGTGATGGTCATCAGCGCGGGGATGCTTGGCCAAGATGGCTGGGTGACCGGCCTTGTGCTTGACGGACGCTTCCTGAAACTCGACACACGCTCCGCCCCCGGTCAGCAAAGCTACGCCAGCCCAAACGGCGATCTCACGGTCTTCTATCAGCCCACGAACAGCTTCTCCGAAGTGTCTTATGGCGGCTGGGGATATGGCGAATTGATCGTAACGCTGTCGGGCGAAACCTACCGGGTCCCTGTCCTCCAACAAAGCTGGCAATGCACGTAAACCGCAAGGTGCAGGCTTGCGAGCGCGCTTAAGGTCAGACAAGAGCCCAACCATGCAGCGTTTCGTTCTCACTCTTTGCGCGGTGCTCGCGCTCGCTGGCTGGGCTCATCCTGCGCTGGCCGATCAGGGTGACGTTGATGCCGCAGCGCGCGGTGTCGTCAGAGTGGTTCTGATCAAGGATGACGGCGGCGAGATCCGCCCGACGAGCCATGGCAGCGGCTTTGCTGTGACGCCAACTCGGATCGTGACCAACGCGCATGTCATCCGCGAAGCGCTTCAGGATGACACATTGCGCATCGGTATCGTGCCGAGTGAAGCCTCTGGCAGCATCACTGAGGGCGCCTTTGCCCGGCCCATTTCCGTCTCTCCCCGAAATGATCTGGCGCTGCTTGAAATCTCGGAAGATGGTTTGCGCTTACCACCTTTGACGATCGCTGGCGGTGTTGATGGGGACATGGGCGAGGTTTCGGCTGTCGGCTATCCGATGAATGTCGATGTCGCTCAGGGCCTCGAGATCGCTGATATCTTCAGCGCCCAGCCCCCGGTGAAAAGCCGCGGGTTTCTCTCCGGGCAGCGCCCCAGCCGCCAGTTCGATACGATCTTGCACACAGCGCCCATTGCGAGAGGCAATTCGGGCGGGCCATTGCTGGATGGATGCGGGCGCGTGTTGGGGGTGAACTCTTTTGGTGCGGATTCGGATGGATCAGACGCCGAGTTCTATTTCGCGGTGTCTTTGCGCGAGCTGCTCCCCTTCCTGCGCGCAAACGAAATTGAACCGCGCACCAACGCTCTGCCCTGCCGCTCTATTGACGAGTTGAACGCCGCTGAGCGCGCGCGTTTCGAAGCCCAGCGCGAAGAGGCGCGTTCGCGGCTTGCAGCGCGCGAGGCCCGCATCCGCGAAGCGCGTGAAGCGGCGCGCATGGAGTCTCTGGTAGCGATCTCCGAAGAGCGCGACGATGCGATGGCCTTAGCGGTTGTTCTTCTGATTGCGGGCGTGGGCTTTGGGTATCTCGCCGTCCAATTGCGCGCGCGCCAACAAGCGGAGGCTGAGAACAGCCCTCAAACGCAGACCCTCACACTGGCAGCCGCCGGGCTGTCAGCAGCAGCGATAATCGGCACTGTCTTCGTTTGGATCACCCGGCCCGGCTTTGCGGAGATTGAAGACCGGGTCGCTGCAATGCTCGACGGCAGCGAGGCGGGCACGCCCGCAAGCGGAGATGGCGGCACGGGGTCGTTAGCGGGCGATGGCACACTCTTGTGCACGCTCGTCCCTGAACGCAGCCGGATTACGGGCGCGCGCACGGACGATGTCGAATTTGATTGGGCCGCAGATGGCTGCGTTAACGGCCGCACCCAATATGGCTTTACCAACGGCGAATGGACGCGGGTGTTTGTGCCCAACGATGAAGCTGCGGTGTCCGTCAATATGTATGATCCTGCATTACGGCTCTTCCGGACGGATCGCTATCTCTTGGGGCGCGCGGCAATGGACGAGGCGCGCGAGGCACGCAGCGCCTACACGCCGCCTGCATGCGGGGTAACCGATGGAGCGCGCATTCTGGGCGAGCAGCAAACAGCAGTCACCTCAGCCCTGCCAGACCGGCCCAACGAGCGGCTGGTATATACGTGTCAGGCGGAGCGCGCATCGGGCGCGCCAGCATCCCTCGGTCAGAACTAGCCTTAATGGAGCAGGCCCTTGTTTTGGCATCGGTGGTGCTCGGCGTTGCGATCGCGTTTGAGCTTGAGCATCTCAACAAAGTGGTGCGCGCGAAAAACGTGAAGTGGCAAAAACGTGAAGTGGCACTGGGCGCAGCCGCTGTTCGCCACTTTCGTACTGCTTGCGATCCTTGCCTTCTGGTGGAGCGCGGTGATCTACACCAACGGGCCAGAATCAAGCGAAGAGATCAGCCTCGGGGCGTTTCTGCCGATGATGCTGCAGATGATCCTATTGGCCCTACTCGCGGCCGTTTCTTTACCGGACACGATACCCGAGGATGGGCTTGATTTGGCGGACTATTACCAAGAGAACCGGGTCTATCAATGGTCGTTGTTCGTCGCGTATTTTGGGCTGATTCACGCCAATTTCGTAGTCGCCACGGCCCGTCGCGCGACATCAATCGCGGATATGTGGGTCGTGGTGCCTGACACGATCGTGGTCAGCTTGTTTACGCTCATGATTTTCGCGCGCAAATGGTGGCAGGTTGCGCTTGGCTTTGCGGTGTTCTCCTTCGTCCCAATCGTTTGGGCGACACGGCTAATTATCGGGTAATCCAGCGCAGATCGATCGTAGGTGAAGCGCTAAGCCGCCAGCGCTTCTCCACTCAGCGTGATACGGTGCATTTCGCGCGCATGGCCCTGATAATCGTTCATCGCGTTATGCCAGGTCGTGCGATTATCCCAGATTGCGACTGTGCCGGGCTTCCACTCAAGTCTGCACTGATTGTCAGCTGTGAGCCCTGCAGCGAAGAGCCTTGTGAGCAGCGGCATGCTTTCTTCACGGGTCTTGCCCACAAAATGCATCGTGAAAGACATGTTCACATAGAGCAGCTTGCGCCCGGTATGCGGATGACGGATGACAACCGGGTGCACAGCGCCTGTGTCAATATCGTGGCCGCGCAGGTCTTTGCCCTGATCGGTTTGGGCGTAGATCCCGTCTGCTTTGTACACATGGTCAGCGGTATGGAACGCCTCAAGATCTTCGATTTCGGCTTTCAGATCATCGGGCAGCGCATCATAGGCAGCGCCCATATGCGCCCACATCGTGTCGCCACCCTTTGGCGGCAAAATGCGCGCGACCAGGATTGAGCCCATCGCCGGGATCTGATCATAGGAATGGTCGGTGTGCCATGCGCCGCCAATGTTGGTCTGCTGATCGGGCTCTTTCTTGACCAGCGCGATCTCAGGATAAGCCTCGTTCAAAGGGAAATAATTGTTGATGTCGATGCCGCCCCAGCGCTTGGCAAAGGCAATGTGCTCTTCCGGGGTAAAATCCTGATCGCGAAACACAGCGACCCCGTGCTCATAGATCGCCTGCTTGATGTCCTGCATTTTGGCATCGCTGCATTTGGCAAGCGACACACCCTCGATCTCCACCCCGCATTGCGGCGCCATTCTTGCCAGTTCCATCGATCCTCTCCCATGCCCAGTTAGCGCGGCGTTTTATCTGTCATTGGTTGCAGATTGCCGCAGCTTTCCCCGCAAGTCCAGCGCTGCGCGCGTGCACCGGCTTGCACTCTTAAAATCGCGGTGCTAGGCGCGCAGCCGCTTTGACCGGAAGCCCCGCTTCCGCGCAGCCATTACGGCGCCAGGGCAAGCAACAGTTTTCGCTGATCCAAGAAGGACCAAGAAGCGCGTGGATATTTCCGCCGGGATACAGGCTAGCCTTGCAGGGCGTTATGCCTCGGCTCTGTTTGATTTAGCGAGCGAAAACGCCGCTGTGACCGCAGTCGAGACCGATCTTGAGACGCTGGGGGAAGCGCTTGCGGCCTCAGGCGATCTAAAGGCTGCGACGACGAATCCGCAGCTTAGCCGCGCTGAACAAGGCCAAGCGATCAAAGCCGTTGCCGATCATCTCGGCCTCTCCTCGTTGACTGGCAATTTCCTCGGCGTGCTCGCGGCCAATCGTCGTTTGAGCGCGCTTCCCGGCGTGATCGCTGCGTTCAAGACCATCGCGGCTGCCCAGCGCGGTGAGGTGACGGCCACGGTCACCAGCGCCCATCCGCTTAGCGAGACGCAGCTTGAAACGCTCAAGACCAAGCTCACCGCCCGCGAGGGCCGCACGGTGATGCTCACCGCCAATGTCGACCCCGATCTACTCGGCGGTCTCGTCGTCACCATTGGATCGCAGCGCATTGATGCCTCGATCCGCACCCGTTTGAATTCTTTAGCATTGGCCATGAAGGCCTGATTTAGGGGCCATGAAGGCTTAAAGGACCAAGAACATGGAAATCCGCGCCGCAGAAATCTCCAAGGTCATCAAGGACCAGATCGCCAATTTCGGGACCGAAGCCGAAGTCAGCGAAGTCGGCACCGTGCTAAGCGTGGGCGACGGGATCGCTCGCATTCACGGTCTAGACAAGGTCCAGGCCGGCGAAATGGTTGAATTCGCCAATGGCGTTCAGGGCATGGCTCTGAACCTTGAGGCGGACAATGTCGGCGTCGTGATCTTCGGCTCGGATGCTGAGATCAAAGAAGGCGACACCGTCAAGCGCACCGAGACGATCGTGGACGTGCCGGTTGGCAAGGCGCTGCTTGGCCGCGTGGTCGATGCGCTGGGCAATCCGATTGACGGCAAGGGCCCGATCGAGACGACCGAGCGCCGCCGCGTCGAAGTCAAAGCGCCAGGCATCATCCCGCGCGAATCAGTCAGCGAGCCGGTGCAGACCGGCCTCAAGGCAATTGACGCGCTGGTTCCCGTGGGCCGCGGTCAGCGCGAGCTGATCATCGGTGACCGTCAGACCGGCAAGACTGCGGTCGCGATTGACACTTTCATCAACCAAAAGCCGGTCAACCAGACCGACGATGAGAGCAAGAAGCTCTACTGCGTCTATGTCGCGGTGGGCCAGAAGCGTTCGACCGTTGCTCAGATCGTCAAGCAGCTCGAAGAAAACGGCGCGATGGAGTATTCCATTGTTGTGGCTGCGACCGCTTCGGAACCTGCTCCACTGCAATATCTCGCGCCCTACACGGGTTGTGCGATGGGCGAATTTTTCCGCGATAACGGCATGCACGCCGTGATCGTGTACGACGATCTTTCCAAACAGGCCGTCGCCTATCGCCAGATGTCGCTCCTGCTGCGCCGCCCGCCGGGCCGCGAAGCCTATCCGGGTGATGTGTTCTACCTGCACTCGCGCTTGCTTGAGCGCGCGGCTAAGATGAACGGCGACAATGGCTCCGGCTCGCTCACCGCGCTGCCGATTATTGAGACGCAGGCGGGCGACGTCTCGGCCTACATCCCGACCAACGTGATCTCGATCACCGATGGCCAGATCTTCCTTGAAACCGACCTGTTCTACCAAGGCATCCGCCCGGCCGTGAACACCGGTCTGTCGGTGTCTCGTGTGGGATCATCCGCTCAGACCAACGCGATGAAGAAGGTTTCGGGCTCGATGAAGCTGGACCTTGCGCAATATCGCGAGATGGCGGCCTTTGCTCAGTTCGGTTCGGACCTCGATGCAGCGACGCAAAAGCTGCTCAACCGCGGCGCGCGTCTCACCGAGCTGCTGAAGCAAGCGCAGTTCTCGCCGATGCCGTTTGAAGAGCAAACCGTGTCGATCTTCGCAGGCACCAACGGCTATATTGATGGCGTCGAAGTCAACCGCGTGGGCGAATATGAAGAGCAGATGCTTGCCTTCATCCGCTCCAACCACGCAGACCTCTTGAACGACATCCGCGAAACCAAGAAGTTCGACGGCGAGATCAAAGAGCGCACGATTGCGGCGCTTGATGCCTTCGCGAAGCAGTTTGCGTAAGCAGAGGAGTAAGTTTCCAACCACCGTCACCCTGAACTTGTTTCAGGGTCCATGGTTAAACGGGGCTTAGGTCCAACAGGACAAAGCTCCACGATCGCAAATGGATGCTGAAACGAGTTCAGCATGACGAGAAGGGGATAGATTAGGGCACATGCCAAGTCTCAAGGAACTCAAAGGTCGGATCAACTCGGTCAAATCGACCCAGAAGATCACCAAGGCCAAACAGATGGTCGCCGCGGCCAAGCTGCGCCGCGCGCAGGCGGCGGCTGAAGCCGCGCGCCCCTATGCGGAGCGTCTCAGCGGCGTGATGGCGAGCCTTGCGAGCAAGGTTTCAGGTGACAGCGCACCCAAGCTGCTCGCCGGGACCGGATCAGATGCCAAGCACCTCATTGTGGTGGTCAACACCGACAAAGGCCTGTGCGGCGCGCTCAATTCCAACATCGTGAAGGCGGCGAAAGCCAAGGCGCAGAAACTGATCGCGGCAGGCAAGACCGTCGAGTTCTATCTCGTTGGCAAGAAGGGGCGCGCCCCGCTGAAGCGCGATTTTGCTGACGCCATCGGGGCCGGCTTCGACACCAGCGTCGTCAAGACCCCCGGTTTCGACGAAGCGGACGCCATCGGCAAAGAACTGCTCGACATGTTCGATGCGGGCCAGTTTGATATCGCGCATCTCGTCTATCCGGTCTTCAAAACTGCGCTCAGCCAGGATCCGACGATCGATCAGCTGATCCCTGTGCCCTCGCCCGAGGTGAGCGATGATGGCGGCGCAGTGGTCGAATACGAGCCGGGCGAAGAGGAAATCCTCGAGGCGCTCTTGCCGCGTTATGTGAAGACCCAGCTGTTTGGCGCATTGCTCGAGCGTGAAGCGTCCGAGCATGGTGCCTCGATGACTGCAATGGACAACGCCACGCGCAATGCAGGCGATCTCATTAAGGAGCTTCGGATCCGCTACAACCGCAGCCGCCAGGCCGCGATTACGACCGAACTGATTGAGATCATCGCCGGCGCAGAAGCGCTCTAAGCCTTTTCAAGCGACCAAAAGAACAATAGGCCAAAAGCGCTAGTGCACGTATCCGATCAACTTTTCCCGGTCTCATAGATATCCTAGCAAAGCTCAATCCCGAGCGCATCTATGGAAGGGAAATACGCGATGATCGTACTGAACGAAACTCAGACCAGCGCAGTTTGCGAAGGGTTTCAGCGAGGAGACTCGCTCCTGTTTAAAAAGACCGCGAGTTCCTTTGGTGGCGTAACAGGGGGATCTAGCGACGGCTCTTACCAAGACGCCCTCGAAGAAGCCCGCGGCGAATACGAGCGGCTCATTGCTCAAGGCGTTGATCCACTTGATGCGTTAGCCGATGGACTCGCAGCCGCCGGATTTTGAACCCAAGGTGGGCGCTTCAATGGACTGGGGCGCCTGCCACTTCGATCTCCTTGCTTCCTGATGGGGAACAAAACCAAGGGCATTGCGCTTATTTGGGAAGACACAGCCGCTAATCCCGCCAGAGGATCGGGCTTGCAAGAGCCTCGAGGCTGTGTTTGAGAGGACCGGGCCCCGGGGCCCATCCCTTTGAACCCCAACAGCTATTTGCAGGTGACAATCTTGATGACCCGTATTTTTCTCGTTCTCTCTCCCCTTGCTCTTGCTGCCTGCTCTGAAGAAGTTGCCGAGACGTCCGCGCCCATCGAGCCAACCGCGGTCAAAGCGGAAGTGAAGCCGACGCTGCATCCGCCCGATTCTGAGAAATTCTCGGGCCTGTTTGCAGAAGCGTGCCCCTCTGCGAAGACAATCAGCACCTCGATGTGCCGTGCGCAGGGCATGGGAAGCCACGATTTCACCTGCGAATACGGCCTCGGCAATGACGAGTATATGCGCCATGAAGCGATCCTTCACGAAGTCGAAGGCAAGTGGGAAATCGAAAACCCCGAAGGCGTCTGTGCGCAAGGCGCTTGATGGCGCTTTCTAAGAATTATTTACCGGAGCGGCTCCGAGAGTCAGATTCGCTATCAATTTGAGAACAATATGGGGCGCACCTTTTCTTGAAGGTGCGTCCCTTTATTGTTTTTGGTGTTGCATTTAAGTTGATTCGACGTGGCCCTTTCGCCGAAAAGCACTTTTGTTAA
>JBCBOW010000005.1:0-18327 GCA_039821045.1 Pseudomonadota bacterium | reverse complement strand
GACAAACGCCTGCTCAGCGAGCTGCAAGCCGAAGGACGGGTCACCAATGTCGAGCTCGCTCAGCGTGTTGGTCTCACCGCACCACCGTGCCTGCGCCGTGTACGCGGGTTGGAAGAAGACGGCGTGATCCGCGGCTATCACGCTGATCTGGACCCTTCAAAGCTTGGCTTTGCGATCACAGTGTTTGCCATGGTCAGCTTGAAAAGTCAGGCGGAAAGCGCGCTGCGCGAGCTCGACATTGGTGACCCGTCCTTCGGCTTGCAGCTCGCTGAGCAGGCGTTTGTCGATCTCGTCCAAATTGGCCATAGGGCAATAGCTCCGACTGGGATGCGCTAACCGTTCGTGGCGCGCATTAACAATAGAATGTAAGAACCTGCGCGGGAATGCGCACACAGCAATAATATTATTATGTTTGGCAGCAATTGTCCCGCTTTGCAACGCGTCGCGTGTGTCAAGCTGTAGCCAAGGCCTCTTGCTGATACAGAAAAACCCGCACAAGCGTGTTAAAGGATCGGTTTGGCTCGTTCGCGCTTGCTGTTTTCGCTTCGAAGGCGCTTTTGTGTCCTTTGTGTTTCATTTCCAATGCCCAGCAGGAGTCGGCATGTTCTTCGATGATCGCCTCAAGACTGTTTTGCGGCAGTCAGGAGATGGCGAAACAGCGCGGCGCACGCAATTTCGTCAGCTGCTGGATATTCTGGGCAATCGCAAGTTTGGGCCGGAAAACGCTCGCTCAAACAGTCTTGTCGCGGCCGCCTGGCTACGGATGGATGCGCTTGCTCACACCATCCCTGCCCAAGAACGCGCAGCGATGATCCAAGAGCCGAGCTGGCGCTTTCGCAGCGCCGACCTGGCCGCGCACCTAGCGGATTTCGAACCCGAAGTGGCCGCCGCCGCGCTCGCCCGCGCTGAGCTGTCTGCCGAAGACTGGTCAGCATTGATACCGCGGCTTCCCATTCGCGCGCGCGGCTTCTTGCGGCTGCGGGGGGACCTCGCGCCCGAAACGCAAAAGCTGCTCGAACAGCTCGGTGTCTATGATCGCGGATTGCCACCACCTGCCGAGGGGATGACCCCTGCGCAAGCGTTGGCTGCTGAAACAGCGCGCGCGGTGCCGCTTCAGGCTCATGAGGGCAGCGAGGGTCTGGTCGAATACGAACCCAGCGCGCGCGGTGCAGCGGTCGCTCCCACCAGAAGCGTTGAACCGTTAGACCTGCGCGAGCTCGAAATTCTTCCCGATGACGAGGCTGCCGAGCGATCATCGCCGCCGCCCGCGCCCAAGGCGCCACCCTCATCCGAGCCGCCGCCCTCATCCGAGCCGCCTGCGCCGCCACTTGCGGAAAGCTCGAAAGGCTCAGTAACAAAGCCGCTTGACCCGATCGAGAGCGGTCGCATCGAGATCTCCGCGCTTGTGGAGCGCATCGCGCAGTTCAAGCGCACGCGTGAGGCACCATCGAGCGATAGCGAGCGTTCTCCCCGGCTTCCTCTGGGCGAAGAGCCGATGCCGCGCGACAATCGAGCGGTGAGTTTTGGCTTTGCCGCGGATGCGGGCGGACGCATCGAATGGGCCGAGGCAAGCATCGCCCCCATGGTGATCGGCACGCGGCTTGTGACCACCCCTATCCTCGGTGACCGGCGCGAGAAATCAGCCCTTGAGCGCGCCTTTCTTCAGCGCCAGCCTATCATTCAAGCATCAGCCGAGCTTTTGGGCTCCTCCGCGATCACCGGCGAATGGATCGTGGACGCTCAGCCGCGATTTACCGATGATGGCAATTTCACCGGTTATGTTGGTCGCTTCCGCCGCCCGGTCGATCTTGATCCTGATGCGCCCAGCCCCGCCGCGCGCGAAGCCGATCGCATCCGCCAATTGCTGCATGAGCTGCGCACCCCGGTGACGGCGGTGCAGGGCTATGCAGAAGTCATCCAGCAGCAGCTGTTTGGCCCCGCCCCGCATGAATATCGCGCGCTGGCAGCCGCGATCGCAGCTGATGCGGCGCGCATCCTCGCCGGGTTTGAAGAACTGGATCGGCTGGCTCGTCTTGAAACAGGCGTGGCCGAGATGAGCGCCGGCGAAACCGACTTTGCGGCCATCGCGCGCCACACTGTGAGCCAGCTCGCGCATGTGCTCAGCCCGCGTATGGCAGGCATTAAGCTGAGCGTATCGGCGCAAGAGCCGCTCATGGTCCCGCTTGACCCTGAGGAAGCCGAACTGCTGATCTGGCGCTTGATGGCAACGCTTGGCGGAGGCTGCGCCGCGGGCGAAGTGCTGAGCGCGCAGCTCAGCGCAAGCGGTATCGAGATGCGCCTGACGCTTGATCTGCCCGCTCAATTGCTGGCTGAAGACGATCTGTTTACAGCGGAGGCAAAACCCATCGGCACCGCTATCAACGCTGGCCTGTTTGGCGCAGGCTTTGCTCTGCGGCTCGCGAGAGCGGAAGCGCGCGGGGCAGATGGCGATCTGCTCCAGGGTGATAAGCGCATAGTGCTTACCCTACCGCTGATCGAAGCGGTCGGCTTGACCGATGCGAGCGAGACCAATAGCCCTTTGTCAGCCGATGCGGTGGCTCTGCCTTAGGTGACCGCAGATGCTAAAGGCACCGCACACAGCGGGGTTGATCGGGGAAGCCACCACCATTTCTGCGCGCAAATCATTGCTCTCATCGCATGCCTCAAGCGAGGGCGTGGCGCCTGTGAATGCTCTGCGCGCGCCCGATTTGGCCCAGCGTGCGGGCTTTGCAGAGGGCTTTGGCAAACGGGCTTTTCTGACAGTCGATGTCGAAGAGGAATTCGATTGGAGCGCCCCTTTTTCGCGCGAAGGGCACACGCTCTCCACCATTTCTCACCTGGAGCGATTTCAGCGGTTTTGCGAAGAGATAGGCGCGCATCCTGTCTATCTGTTGGACTGGCCCGTTGCGGGCGATCCGCGCGCTATCGAGATTATTGGCGATGCGCTTTCCCGCGGCCGCGCTGATATCGGCGCGCAGCTTCATGCCTGGGTCAATCCGCCGTTTTGCGAAGATCTGAGCAATAAGAACTCGTTCGCTGGAAACCTGCCGCCAGAGCTTGAACGGGCCAAATTTGTCGCTCTGCGGGATCACATCGCGGCGGTGTTTGGCCGCAAGCCGCTCATCTTTCGCTCGGGCCGCTATGGCTTGGGGCCAAACACCGCCGCGATGTTGCGCGAGGAAGGCGTGCGGATTGATACATCGGTGCGCAGCCTGTTTGATTACAGCGCGCAAGACGGGCCTGACTTTTCCGACTTTCCCGCGCATCCCTATTGGCTCGACCCTGATCGAAGCCTGCTCGAACTGCCGCTGACCTCGCTCTATTGGGGCCCGCTGCGCCATCAAGGGCGCCATGTGCACCGGCTGCAGCGCTTCATTCCCAATTTCTTTGCCGGTTTCTCGCGCTTTGGCTTGCTTGAGCGACTGGCGCTCACCCCCGAAGGCGTGACCGCTGAAGAAGCGATCCGCTGTGTCGATCAAGCGCTATCAGACGGCTTGGAAATGATGGTGCTGTCTTTCCATTCGCCCTCGTTGGCGCCCGGCTTTACGCCCTACTGTGCAAGCGAGGCAGACGTTGAGGCGCTCTATGATTGGTTTGCGCGCATCTATGGGCATTTTGACAAGCGCGGCGTCCAAAGCGCGCGTTTGTGCGATGTGCTTCAAGCTGCGCGATAGGGGATAGCGAGCGGGCTGTTTGGCTTGCACGCTTGTAAGCGACAGCACACCGAGCTAGAGGCGCGCAAATGGGGTGCGGCGTTGTGCGCTTGCGCCCTCGGTTGCATTCCCAAAGGGGCCTGTAGCTCAGCGGTTAGAGCTGGCCGCTCATAACGGCTAGGTCGCGGGTTCGAATCCTGCCGGGCCCACCGGGATGCTGAGGGATGCGGCGCTGTTAGCGCCATGAATGATGAGTGTCGGGGAGTAGCGCAGCCTGGTAGCGCATCTGCTTTGGGAGCAGAGGGTCGCAGGTTCGAATCCTGTCTCCCCGACCATTCTTCCCCGCTGGTCTAAATCGCGGAGCTGAAGCGCCGGGTCGTCTTCTCGCGATAGGGATCAAGCATAGCCGCGATCACGCGCGCATAGGGCAGGCCTTCGGGCGCGATCCGCAATGTGAGCCCATCGAGTGTTGCAAGACCTCGCTCCTTGAACGGACGCAGCCGCGCTTCGATCTGGGAAAAAAGGCACGGCGTCAGATCAATCTCGCCATGGCACAAGAGACCCTCAATCATTTGTCCGCGCATCGCATCCTCGCGCGATCGCACAATCCCTTCGGACGCTGAGAGCGCGCCCTGCGAACAATGCATGCGATAGCGACCGGTGTTCTTCTCATTCTGCGCGATAAGCTCTGGGAAAACGCTGATGGCACTCGCGCCAAGGCCAATCAGGATATCGGAGGTATCCTCAGTGAACCCTTGAAAGTTGCGCCTCAGCGCCCCCTCGCGCGCGGCAATCGCCATCGGGTCTTGAGGCTTGGCGAAGTGATCAAAGCCGATCGCCTGATATCCGCTTGAGATGAGCGCATCAAAGCCAGCCTTGGCCATCGCAAAGCGCGTCTCGCGCCCTGGCAAAGTGGCAGCGTCAATCACGCGCTGGCGTTTGACGATATGCGGCACATGCGCATAGCCAAACAGCGCAATCCGGTCCGCGCCATAATTCGAAGTGCGCGCAAGGCTGTCCATCAGGTCCGCCATCGTCTGATGCGGAAGGCCATACATGAGATCAAAGTTGAGCGAGCGCACCCCGCTTTGCCGCAGCCAATCGACGCTGCGCGCGATCAGAGCCTCGCTTTGCTCGCGGCCAATCGCTTTCTGGCAATGCGCAGCGAACGTCTGCACTCCGAGGCTCGCACGGCAGACACCGGCATCCTCGATAGCCTGCGCCCAGTCCCGGCTGAATGTGCGCGGGTCAATCTCGATCGACAGATCCGGCGATGTCAGTGGAAGATGGGCATGGAGCGCGTCGACAAGCGCAAGAAATTCTCGTGGCGCAATCGCATTGGGGCTTCCCCCGCCAAACGCGATCCGGCGCACCTTTGGGTCAGGGCCAAGCTCCCGGCCAACTGCGACGATCTCCTGATGCAACGCGGTGAGATAGCTCTGGACCCGCTCCGTGCGCCCAGCAGCGCTGGTGTTGCACCCGCAATAAAAGCAGATCGTCTCGCAAAAAGGGATGTGGAGGTAGAGCGAGATATCGCCCGAAGCCTCGTTCACAGCGCGCGCCAGAGAACCGGTGGGAAGAGAGCCGAAATCGGCGGCGGTGGGATAACTCGTATAGCGCGGGACAGGCGTTTCGAGCAGGTCTGGATGATAGGGCCACATGCGCCGCCTTAGAGCGATGCCGCGCACCCCCGTCTTTGATCAGGATCAAATGGGCTTCTTGACCTTGTGCCGCGAGACCCCTGCGTGACAAGCCATACTGTGACAATCGCGCTCATCGGGCGCCTCATCATCGCCCAAAGGAATGCTGATCGTGCCGCCATCGCACAAGGCCACGATAAGCGCATTGGGCTCGTCATGCGATTGTGGCCCGGTCGCAAGCGGGATGACCGCGAGCGCTGCGATGACAGGTGCGATATTCACGCTTCATCTTCCTCATCGATCAGGATGCGATTGGCCGCACCGTCCATGTCTTCATATTGGCCGTCGCGCATCGCCCACAAGAATGCAACAAGGCCGATTGCGCCCATGCCAAGAGCGATGGGGATGAGAAATGCCAGTCCGGTCATGCGCCCGTCTCCTTGGCAGCGCTTGCGAGCCGCAGCGAATTGAGCACTACGATAAGCGAGCTCAGCGACATGGCGATCGCCGCGATGAGCGGGGTAACATAGCCAAACAGCGCGAGCGGGACAGCGAGCACATTGTAGCCGATTGAAAACGCGAAATTCTGCCGCACCACCGCCATCGTCCAGCGCGCCGCGCGCACAGCCAGCGCGACCGGCATGAGCTTGTCTCCGATAAAGACTGCATCAGCGGCTTGCTGGCTTGCATCGCTGGCGGTCCCCGGCGCGATTGAGGCATGCGCGGCGGCAAGCGCAGGTCCATCATTCAGCCCATCGCCCACCATCAGCGGCTTGTGCCCAGCCTCTTTGAGCGCGCTGAGCGAAGCGAGCTTCTGTTTCGGGCCGGCTTCAGCCTGCGCCGCGACGCCAAGCGCATCAGCAACCGCCTGAACAGGCTGCGAGCGATCTCCTGAAAGGATCCGCGCCTCGATCCCTTCCGCTCGCAGCGCCGCGAGCGTTTGAGCGCTATCGACCCTCAAAGGGTCCGAAAAGGTGAGCGTGTGGCTCTCATCGCCCAGTGTGAGCCGGGTGGCGAGCGCTTGGTCTGCGCTTTCAGGTCTCTCGAGCGCAACGCGCACACCCTTCCACGTGCCGCTGAGCCCGCTCCCGGCGGCCTCGCGCACGGCATCGATCCGCGCGGGTTCGACACCTTGTGCCAACAGAGCGCTCGCAAGACCTCGGCTAAGCGGGTGGCGGCTAGCCTGCGCAAGGCCCAGCGCAACGCTGCGCGCGGTATCATCGAGCGCGCTCAAATCGGGTCGCGGTTCGCCCAGCGTGAGCGTCCCCGTCTTATCGAACACCGCGATGTCAATCTCAGCCAGGCGCTCCAGCGCGCTTCCATCCTTGACCAGCAGCCCGCGCTTCAGCAGCGCACCAGAAGCGACCACTTGCGCCGCCGGCACCGCCAAGCCCATTGCGCAAGGGCAGGTGATGATGAGTACAGCGATCGCGATGACGAGCGATTGGTGCACCCCGGCGCCCGCGATCATCCACCCGATAAACGCCAGCGCCGCCAGCGTGTGAACCATCGGCGCATAAGCGCGGCTCGCGCGGTCTGCGATGCGGACATAGGAGCTGCGCGATTGACCCGCTTCATCCATCAGCCGAGCAATGTCCGCCACCAGCGTATCATTCGCTGTCGCGGTCAAACGCACGCGGATTGGGCTCGCAAGGTTGATCGCGCCTGCATGCACCGCGCTTCCCGCTGTGATGCTTTCGGGCGTGCTTTCGCCTGTGAGCATCGCGTTGTCGATCGCGCTGGTGCCGTCCTCAACCTCCCCATCAGCGGCGAGGGCCTCGCCCGCCGCCACCAGCACCAGCATGCCCGGTTCAAGGTCAGCGGCCTGCATCCGCGTGGTTGAGCCATCTGCTTTGATCACGCTGGCTGACTTGCCCATTGCGCCCAGCAGCGCTCCGATCCCGGCGCGCGTGCGATCGCGCATCACCGCATCAAGCGCGCGGCCAGCGAGCAGGAAAAACAGCAGCATCACCGCGCTCTCAAAGTATGCGTGTTCGCCGCCCGTGATTGTTTCATAAAGGCTGAGCGCCGTCGCCAGGATCACACCGATTGAAATCGGCACATCCATATTGGTGCGGCGGTATTTGAGCGCCATCCAGGCTGATGAAAAGAAGGGCCGGCCCGAATAGGCGATCACCGGGAGAGCTATCAGCGCGGATAGCCAGTGGAACAGATCCCGTGTCGCGCCTTCAGCGCCGGCCCAGATGCTGACTGAAAGCAGCATCACATTCATCATCCCAAAGCCTGCAACGCCAAGCGCTCGCATCAAGGCCCTGCGCTCGCCGTCTTCGCGGCCCATCGGATTGGCATCAATCGGCTGCGCCTCGAAACCGATCGCTTCAAACGCGCGCTCGATCGCTTCTTCGCTGAGCCACGGCGCGTGCTCAATGGCGACGCGCTTGGCAGAGAAGTTCACCCGCGCTGCCTCGATCCCGTCGGTCTTGGGCAGTTCGCGCTCAATCTTGCCGATGCAGCCCGCGCATTTGATCCCCGGCACCGTAAAGCGTGCCGAGAGAGCGCTTTGGGTTTGGTCAATCGTGATGGGCTCAGGTGCGTTCACCGCAGCTCGCTTTGCTTGGTCCAGGTTTCGCCGTCTGCCTCAATCGTCAGGCGCATGATCCAGCGTCCCTCAGCGACCGGCGCGAGCGAACGATAAGCGCCTTCGCCCAAAGGCGCAAAGGCGAGGCTGGCATAATCGCGCGCTCCGATCGGGCGACGCAGCTCTGCACTGACAGTGGCGCCGCGCGGCACTTCGGTAGTGGCGAGAACCACGTGGCCCGCCTCATCGCGCTCGGCATAGGCTTGCCAACCCAAGGCGCGAGATTTTTCAGCGTCTTCAAGCCAGGTGTTAAACTTCTGACTCGCGACATAGGAGTTTTCGACCACGATCCCGTGAAAGCCGCCCACAGCAAGGCTCGCCATGTAGAAATTGACCGCTGCAACAATGCCAAAGCCAGCAACAAAGATGGCCAGCATATGCTTGCCAGTGAAACGCGAGGTTTGAGGGGATTGGGGCATCACAGATTTCCAGGGCTTGAGAAGCTTGTTTCAGCAACATCGCGCTCGCGCTGCTCATCAAGCGAGGTCAGTTCGAACGCGAAGTCTTCAGCGGATGCACCCGCTGGCACAACGACATAGGTGCGCACCACGCGGGTTTCGTTGGCCGGCACGTTGACAACCTGCTTGGCGGCCGCGTTTTCGCGCCCGATCCGGTCGGTCCACATCACCGAACCTTCAGGCAGGCCGGTAAGCGCGATCTCCATATCGCGTGGGCGCCCTTCCATATTGCGCAGCCGCAGCGTGTAAGCATTGCGCACCGCGCCATCTTTCATGAGCATGAAGGGCGGATTGCGATCCGGCGAGACCGTGAGATCGGTGTGCGTGCGCTGCCCAAGCGCAAACAGCATCGCAACACCGATTGCGCCCCATACGCCAAAATAGATAAAGGTGCGCGGGCGCAGCAGCGCTTTCCAGGCCGGCTGAGCAGGTGCCCCGCCCGCTTCGGCTTCGCATTGCTCAAGCGTTGCATAGTCGATCAGGCCGCGCGGGCGACCGATATCCTTCATCACCCGGTCGCAGGCATCGATACACAAAGCACAGGTGATGCAGCCGATCTGCTGACCCTCGCGAATATCAATACCGGTCGGGCACACCGCAACGCATTCATTGCAATCGATACAATCGCCGTATTTCTCGGGCTCTTTCTGCGCCTTTTTGAGGCTCCCACGCGTCTCCCCGCGCCAGTCCTTGTAGGTGACCAGCAGCGACTTTTCATCGAGCATTGCAGCCTGAATGCGCGGCCAGGGGCACATGTAGATGCACACCTGTTCGCGCATGAAGCCACCGAGCCAGAAGGTCGTGAAAGTAAGGATGCCGACCGTTGCATAGGCCGTGAACGCCGCCTGGCCAGTGAAGAAATCCATGAAGAGCGTGGGCGCATCAGCGAAATAGAGGATCCAAGCGCCGCCTGTGACCAAGCTTATCAGCAGGTAGATGGACCACTTGCCTGCGCGCCTGGCGATCTTGGCCGGCCCCCAGGGGGCCTTATCGAGCCGATGCCGCGCATTGCGATCGCCATCAATAAAGCGATCGACATGTTGGAACAGATCAGTCCAAACCGTCTGCGGGCAGGCATAGCCACACCATGCTCGGCCAACAGCGCTGGTGACCAGAAACAGGCCAATCCCCGCCATGATCAAGAGGCCCGCTACGAAGTAAAATTCGTGCGGCCAGATCTCGATGTTGAACATATAGAACCGGCGACCTGCGAGATCGACAAGCACGGCTTGATCGGGCGCATAAGGCCCGCGATCCCAGCGGATCCAGGGAGTGATATAATAGATCGCCAGAGTGACAGCCATCACGAACCACTTGAACCGCCGGAATGGCCCATCAATCCGTTTGTTGTGAACGCTCTTGCGCTTCTCATAGAGCTGGGGCGGAGGGGGCACGGGTGTGCGTCCTGAACCGCCCGGCCCCGATGGACCGGGTCCGCCGGTTAGCGCCCCGCCCCAATCCCTCGTATGCGCGCTCGCACCCAGAGGTCTGTTGGAAGGCGAAAGAGTGTCAGAGGCTGGCATCATCTCCGCCTTGCTTGGCGGCGGCGGCCACTTCGTCAGCGCCCTCCACCATGGGTTCCTCAGCGACCGGCTCGACATCGGCAGGCGCAATCACAGGTGCCGCGGTCTGGCCGCCTCCACGCGAATGGACATAGGCTGCGAGCATTTTGATCGTGGCAGGGTCCAACCGATCCTTCCAACCGGGCATCACGCCATGGCTGGGATAGAGGATCTGCTGGCGGATCTTCGCCGGGCTATCACCGTAAAGCCAGATCGCATCATTGAGCGCAGGGGCACCCTGCACCGGATCACCGCGACCATCCGCCTGGTGACACGCTGAGCAATTCTGCGCGAACAGTTCCGCACCTTCCGCAGTGCTCTCGCCCTTGCCGGTGAACGAGAGGACATGGCCGACAAGCGCATCGACCTGATCGCTTTGGAAGATGCCATCAAAACTGGGCATGTAAGCAAGACGCGTTTCGCCCGATCCTTCCCAACGAATGCCGTGGGTGAGCGTCTGTTCGATCGCCGCAAGGTCGCCGCCCCAGATCCAGTCATCATCGTTGAGGTTTGGATAGCCATATTGCTCATAGCCCGCTGCGCCCGCGCCGTGGCATTGGACACACTCGATCTTGAACGCCGCAGCACCGGCTGCAATCGCCTGAGCATGAAGCTCGGGATTGTCAGGCAAACGTTCGATAGGCGTGTCAGCGATGAGCTGGATCACCCCGGCGCGCTCTTCGCGCACGCGGGCGACTTCCTCTGCCAACTCGCCGCGGCTCGACCAGCCCAGCGTGCCTTCGGTCGCCTTTTCGACCATCGGCCAGGCGGGATAGAGTACGACATAGACCGCTGACCATGCGATCGTTGCATAGAAGGTCCAAAGCCACCAGCGCGGCAGCGGGGTGTTCAGCTCTTCAATGCCATCCCATTCATGGCCGACAAACTCGGTGCCAGTCGGCGTATCGATGCGCTTATCGTCATGCTTAGACATCATCGTCACCTTCGAAGATTGAGTGTTTCGCGCGCTCAACGCCATCGCGCGATCGCGGCAGGAAATGCCAGGCGCACAGCAGCAGGTAGAGCCCGAAAATCAGGACCAGCCAGTAGCTGTCGGCAAAGTGGCGGAAGACCTCATAAAAGCTCACCGGCCCTTCTCCTCGGCCAGCTCTTCTTGCGCAGCGGCCCCGTTCACATCAACGAGCGTGCCGAGCATCTGGAGGTATGCAAGAAGTGCGTCCATCTCCGTGACAGTGCTGGGATCGCCATCGAAATCGCGGATCAGCGCTTTGGGATACCGCTCTTCAAGATCGCCAGGATCCATTTCTGGATCGGCTTGTGCGAACAGATCGGTTTCAGCCATTTCGATATCGATATCGCTGTAAGGCACGCCCACGGTGCGAAGCGCGGTAAGGTTTGCGGAGATATCGCTGATCGTAAGCGGCGTTTCCGCGAGGAACGAATAGCTTGGCATGATCGAGCGCGGGACGACGCTTTGCGGGTTTTTCAGATGCTGGACATGCCACTCATCCGAATAGCGCCCGCCCACGCGCGCCAGATCAGGCCCAGTGCGCTTTGAGCCCCATTGGAATGGGTGATCATACATGCTTTCAGCGGCAAGCGAGTAGTGTCCATAGCGCTCAACCTCGTCGCGGAACGGGCGGATCATCTGGCTGTGGCAGGTGTAGCAGCCCTCGCGAATGTAGATATCGCGGCCCGCTTGCTCGAGCGGGGTGTATGGCCGCATGCCTTCCACCTTCTCGATCGTGTTGTCGATCCAGAAGAGCGGCGCGATTTCGACCACCCCGCCAATGGCAACCGTGACAAAGGTCGCCGCGGCAAGCAGGGTGACGCTCTTTTCAAGCTTTTTGTGGCCCTCGAAAGCGCCCTGATGCGGTGCGTTGTTGCTCATGATCGAGGCTCCTTATTCAGCAGGTTGAGCTTCTGGGCGGGCAGGAGCCGGCGCAATCGGGCGATCGGCTTCTGCATCGTAGGGCGCATCTCCGAGCGGCGCCTCCTCGCGCTGATAGCCTGCGATCGTCATCCAGATGTTGTAGGCCATGATGATCGCGCCGCTCAGATAAAGCAGGCCACCAAAAGCGCGCATCAGATACATCGGGTGAAGCGCGGCCACGGTGTCGATGAAGCTGTTCACCAGATACCCGTCCGAGCCATACTCACGCCACATCAGCCCCTGCGTGATCCCGGCGACCCACATGCTGGCGGCGTAGAAAACGATGCCGAGCGTTGCGAGCCAGAAGTGCCAGTTGATCATCCGCAAGCTGTAAAGTCGCTCACGGTTCCAGAGGCGGGGCACCAGGAAGTAGACACAGGCAAAGGTGATCATCCCGTTCCAGCCGAGCGCACCAGAGTGCACGTGGCCGATCGTCCAATCGGTGTAGTGCGAAAGCGAGTTCACCGCCTTGATCGAAAGCATCGGGCCTTCAAACGTGCTCATCCCGTAGAAGGCGAGCGCCAGGACCATCATGCGGATAATCGGATCGGTGCGGACTTTGTCCCAGGCGCCGTTGAGCGTCATGAGGCCGTTGATCATTCCACCCCAGCTCGGCATCCACAGCATGATCGAGAACACCATGCCCAGCGTCTGCGCCCAATCGGGCAGAGCGGTGTAGTGCAAGTGGTGTGGCCCTGCCCAGATATAGAGGAAGATGAGCGACCAGAAGTGGATGATCGAGAGGCGGTAGGAATAGACCGGACGCCCCGCTTGCTTGGGCACGAAGTAATACATCATCGCCAGGAAGCCGGCGGTGAGGAAGAACCCGACCGCGTTATGGCCATACCACCACTGCGTCAGCGCATCCTGCACGCCGGCAAAGGCCGAGTAGCTGCGCGAACCCAGCAGGCTAACAGGCATCGAGAGGTTGTTGACGACATGCAGCATCGCCACGGTGACGATGAAGGCCAGGTAGAACCAGTTGGCGACATAGATATGCGGCTCATGGCGACGCAGGATCGTGACCACGAAGACCGCCAGATACGCAACCCAGACAATGGTCAGCCACAGATCGACATACCATTCAGGCTCGGCATATTCCTTGGACTGAGTGACGCCCAACAGATAGCCGGTTGCGGCCAGCACGATGAAGAGCTGATAGCCCCAGAACACAAACCGCGCGAGGCCCGGCAAAGCGAGCGTCGTGCGGCAGGTGCGCTGGACAACGTAAAAGCTGGTTGCGAGCAGCGCGTTGCCGCCAAAGGCAAAAATCACTGCGCTGGTGTGCAGCGGACGGACCCGGCCAAAGGTCAGGTAAGGCTCCACATTAAGGATCGGAAACGCCATCTGGAGCGCGATGAAGAGCCCTGCAAGCAGCCCGGCAAGCCCCCAGAACATCGTCGCAATGACGCCCCAGCGCACGATGTCATCGTCATACTTTGATGGTCCGGGCGGCATCTTGAAGATGCTTTGCGCTTTTGCCATCGGGTCAAAGCTGTTGAGCGTTGCCACCATAGCGATGCCCGCGGCCAGCGCGATGATCCCCATATGAATGGCAAAACCGGTGTCTTGCGCCCCGGCAAGAGCGGCAATAGCTGCGAGCAGGACAAGCGCCCATACGCCCAGCCGTCCAACGACTGCTTCCATGATTTCGATCCCTTCCTGTCAACGCGGATCCCTTCGCGCTGCCCGACTCCGTTGTAATTGATTTAAATCAAAGATTGAACTGAAAAGTGTCTAACCAGGTTGACACTTCACTCGGTGTGCAAGTGTGTCAAGGTCTCGGAACACTACAATCGAGCGTCCTTGAGTCTCGATCAGACCAGCTTTGCGAAGCTCGGAAAGCTGACGGCTGACGGTCTCAATTGTGAGCCCCAAACTGTCCGCAATATCGCGCCTGCTCATTGGCAATTCGACCTCACACGCGCCGCAGGTGCACCCACAAATGCGCTCAGCCATCGACATCAGAAAACTGGCCAGTCTTTGTTGCGCCGATTCGTGCCCCATCTGCATGGCCTTCATGCGGCTGCCATCAAGCGCATGCAAAGAACGCGACAGCACGCAGCGGATGACGGCCGGATCACCCTGGGCCGCATCAAGAAAATCATCCGCGGCAAACACAATCAAGTCGAGATCGCTGAGCGCCACCAGTCCGATCTGGCCCGTGGGTGTTTGCGGGATCGAAACAATGTCGCCGGGGAAGTGAAACGAGAGGATGTGTCCACTCAGCTTGCTTGCTTCGCCGCCAGCGCCACTGCTTGCTCCTTCGGCCGAAAGCGCCTCGATGATGAGCTTGGCTTGGCCTTGGGCAAGGAAGACAAGCAAGTCGATTTTGGGATGCGGCCGCATGGCTCGCCCTTGCGAAACCTTGCGGACTTGGCCTGTGTCATAGATGCGATCACTGATCGCCGCTGCGCTGTCGCCAACCGGCAGGGCGTTGCGAAACTTCGCCATACTGTTGCGTTGCGCTGAAAGACTTTCGGTCACCATAATGGTGCTTCATCTGACACCTTGAGCCCAGCGCGTCTTTGATCAAGGTCAATGACGCAATCGCACCTGCCAAATTAAATCCGCCACCGATGACGCAATCACCCTGGGCTGTGAAGGACGGCCACTGCGTCACGCTAAAGGACGGGAAAATGAAGAGAATTGCTTACGCTTTGGGCGCGGCTGCCGCGCTTATATCATCGCCTGCAATCGCACAGGAGGCCGGTGATGTTCAGGTCAAAGTGGTGGTCTCCGGCGTTCTGCCGGATGGTTCGATCGATCAGGTCAATGTCGATCTTGTCGGCCTGCCAGCCGGGACGGATACCGAGGCCAATGACAATTATGTACCCACCGTCGCAATCGAATATTTCTTCACGCAGAACTTCTCGATTGAGACGATTGCCGGCACCAGCCAGCACGATGTCGACACTGTATCAGGATTCCCCCCGGGCACAGAACTGGTCTCAGACGCGCTCTTGCTGCCCGCCACGGTGACCTTCAAAGGCCACGCGGATATCGGCGGCATCAAGCCATATATCGGCGCAGGCGCTGCCTACTTCATCTGGCTTGACGTCGAGCCGGGCGCAGGCGTGATTCCGCTAGGAGTGACGGAGACGGACCTTTCCGACGAGTTTGGCTTTGTTCTGCAAGCCGGCGTTGACATCCCCGTGGGCGACAGCGGCTTTGGCGTAACGCTCGATGCCAAGCGCTATTTCATCGATACCACCGCGCAGTGGTTTGCAGGCGATACGCTTGTGATCGAAACCGAGCACACCCTTGATCCCTGGATCGTCAGCGCCGGGGTTGCCTATCGGTTCTGAATGCGTGCATGATAGCGATGCACTCAGCGGCAGATGGGAGACAGTCGCTTTTGGCCACATACGAACCCTTTGAGGCAGCACCGCCACAGATTGCGAATGATCTTTCGTTGAGCGATCTTTGGGCGGCGCTTGCCTCTGGGTGGGGCGATTTTCGAGCCCGCCCCGCCTATGGGCTCTTTTTTGGCGGTGTGTTCGTTGCCTCCGGTGTGATTGTCTCCTTCCTGTTGTTTGACCGTGGCGCGATCGCTTGGCTGATCCCGTTTGTCGCAGGCTTCCCCATTCTTGCCCCGTTCACCGCGGTGGGGCTTTATGAGATCAGCCGCAGGCGCGAAGCTGGCATCGCTATGAGCTGGGCCGCGATCCTGACTGCGCTGAAGGGCCGCGGCGATGATCAGATCCTGAGTATGGGTGTGATCTTATTCGTAGCCTTTGGCTTTTGGGTGATTGTCGCTCATGCGATCTTTTCGATTGCAATTGTCGAAGCGGGCGCCGGTTCGGAATCGCTTGCATTTTTGACCACGCAAACCGGCATTATCATGTTGGTTACAGGCAGCGCCGTGGGCGCGATCATCGCCCTCGCATTTTACGCAATCACGGTGTTCAGCCTGCCCATGCTGGTCGATCGCAAAGTCGATTTTCTGACCGCCATCATCACCAGCCTTTCAACCTTTCGGCGCAATCTGTCCGTGCTGCTGGTCTGGGCATTGCTTATTGCGGTTTCGCTTTTTGCTTCGATGATACCGGCGTTCCTTGGTCTGCTTGTCGTTTTGCCCGTTCTTGGGCACGCAACTTGGCACTTATACCGCCGCGCTCTTACGGATATTTCCTAGCATGCAGAAGAGATCGCTTGATTTCTTTACGTAATCAAACCGAGCTCCTTCCCCTGCAGACATAAACGCCTTTCGTTCATCGCTTCATCGATGAGTGAGAAAACACGCCTCGAGTGTCTTCGCAAACTTGCGCTTGACCGGTTCAAGCAACCGCAGCTGATCTCAAAGATCACGCAGTTGGCAACTATAATGCTGGATTGCCCAACCGCGCTTGTTGCGATTGTCGAAGAAGAGCGAGAATGGTTTCTTGGCCGCACAGGCGCGGACATTGACGAAATCGAACGTGACAAATCCTTTTGTTCGATCTGTATTGAGGATACTAAGCCACTCCTGATCAGCGATGTCATGGGCGATGAGCGATTTTGCGATCACCCGGCAAGGCGCGCAGGGATTGCTGCGCGCTCGTATCTTGGTGTGCCGATCATGACGGAATGCGGCCACGCGATCGGCACGTTATGCGTCGCATCGCCCGAGCCAGATGCTTTCGCACAATCTGACATTGCGAGCCTTTCAACTCTCGCAGAGCTGGTGGAGCAGTGCATCATCGCGCATGCCAGGGCGACCGAATTGGGCCGCGCCAATGTGTCCCTCAAAGAGCTCAATATGCGTTTCAGGCAAGCCGAAAGCGCGGCGCAGATCGGATCTTGGCGGGTCGATCTTGCGTCGGATTCGCTGCACTGGTCAGATCAGGTATTTCAAATTCATGGTCTACCTGTGGGAACGCCGATCGATGTGAAGAGCGCGGTTGAGTTTTATGAGCCCGAAGACCGTGATCTCGTGCAAAAGTCACTCGAAGAAGCGATTGCCAATGGTGAGCCCTTTTCATTTGAAGCCAACATCCGTCGGTTTAATGGCGAGATCCGTCGTATTCGCGCGCTTGGCGAACGCATTGATGAAGATGGACAGCCTGAGGCCGTGGCCGGCGTCTTTCTCGATTGCACCGAAGAGCATTTGCAGACCGCAGCGCTTAAGCATGCCGCCGAACGCGATCGATTGACGGGGCTTTTCAATCGCAGCGCTTTTGACAAACGATTGACCCACGTTCTGATCGATGCTGGCCGGCTGCAAAGGGAAAGACAAGAAACCGTCCCTGTGACAGTCGCATTGATTGATCTTGATGGCTTCAAAGGGGTCAACGACACACTGGGCCATCTGGTTGGCGATCGCTTGCTTTCGCAGATTGCGCAGCAGCTCAACCGCTTGGTCGATCAACAATACTTCCTGGCGCGATGGGGCGGGGATGAATTTGCGATACTCTTTCCGCCGGGCACGCCCTCAACCGAAGTGAACAGCTTTGCGGAAATGCTTGTCAACGAAATCTCAGAGCAAGTGCGCGTTGGCGAAGATTTGATGGTGATCGGGGCGACATGCGGATTGGCTATGGTCCATGCGCAATCAACCAATGATGAGCTTTTGCGCCGCGCAGACATGGCACTTTACCATGGCAAGTCGCATGGGCGCGGTGTCGTCCACTGGTGGAGCGAGGAGATCGAGAACTCCCAATCCGTCAGGCAAAAGGCGATTGCGAGGCTCACACGGGCGCTTGAGAGCAAACAAACCTACGCGGCTTACCAGCCGATCGTTGATCTTGCCTCAAACACGATCGTCGCGGTTGAAGCCTTGCTCCGCTTTACCGAGAACGATGGTCGCAGCGCGACAGCGAGCACCGTAGCGCATGCGTTTATTGATCCGGTCATCTCACGCAAAGTCTCCCGCTTCATGCTGGAAGAAATCGCGCGCGAAGCGCCAGAGCTGCTTGAACTTTATGGTCCAGACTTGCGCGTTGGCATCAATGTTTCCGAAGCGGATTTGCGCCAGGGGGGTTTTCTTGGCGCTTTGGACAAGCTTGTCGGCACAACGCCGCTTGCCCCGCAAAATGTCGTGCTGGAAGTGACAGAGACGATGCTCCTTCTAGACGACTCTCAGCAAATAAGGCGTCTGCTCACAGAGCTTGATCGACGCGGCTTTACGATTGCGCTTGATGATTTTGGCACGGGCTATTCCTCGCTCACTCATCTGCGCGATTTTCCCATTCGCAAGGTCAAAATCGATCGCGACTTCATCGCTAACATCACGACGGATCAGCAGTCGCGGCTTATCGTTCAAGCGATAGTTCAGATGGGCAAGGGCCTTGGGCTTCGAATGGTGGCTGAGGGTGTGGAAACCGAGGCTCAGGCCACTTACCTTCGGTCTCTTGGCTGCACCCACGCGCAAGGCTATCTGTTCGCCCAACCCCAAGCACTGCGTGATCTCAAAAGAGCTGCACGCTTGACTGATGGCGCCAAAAACGCGGCCTGATCTTACCTCGCCTCTAGTGATACGGGATCGAAGCGCTTGAATTACCCACCATGGGCGCAACGACACTGATCGGCAAACTCTGGAC
>JBCBOW010000004.1:0-18734 GCA_039821045.1 Pseudomonadota bacterium | reverse complement strand
CCTGCAACGCGCGTATGACCAGGTTGTCCATGACGTCGCGATCCAGAACCTGCCGGTGCGCTTTGCGATTGACCGTGCAGGGCTGGTTGGCGCGGATGGCTGCACGCATGCGGGCGCCTTTGACATCACCTATCTTGCGACCTTGCCCAATATGGTTGTGATGGCCGCGGCGGACGAGGCCGAGCTTGTCCATATGACATACACCGCTGCTGAGCATGACGAAGGGCCCATCGCCTTTCGTTATCCGCGCGGCGCTGGCATCGGCCTTGATCTGCCCGAGACGCCTCAGAAGCTCGAAATCGGCAAGGGCCGCGTGGTGCGCGATGGCAGCAAGGTGGCGATCCTCTCGCTTGGAGCGCGGCTTGAGGAAGCCAAGGCAGCCGCAGATCAGCTTGATGCGAAAGGGCTTTCCACCACGGTTGCCGACATGCGCTTTGCCAAGCCGCTTGATGAAGAGCTGATCGCGCGTCTGATGCGCAGCCACGAGGTTGTGATTACGATCGAGGAAGGCGCGATCGGCGGTCTTGGCGCACATGTGCTGACTTATGCAACCGATGAGGGGCTGATGGATTCAGGCCTTAAGGTTCGCACGATGCGCTTGCCGGATCGTTTCCAGGATCAGGACAGCCCGGACAAGCAATATGACGAAGCCGGTCTCACCGCGCCGCATATTGTCGAGACCGTCCTTAAGGCGCTCAATTACAATTCAGCGACGATTGACGACAGCAGCGTGGAAGAAGCGCGGGCCTAGTGGAGGAGCCGCTTGGCGCGAGGGTTCGTTCCCCTTCTGCCACCGGTGACTTCGGCGATGGGTGTCGGTTCGAGCTTTCCCCTGATGGCACGGTCCGCCTCGTCTATTACCCCTATGAGCGGCGCAACAACGAATGGTGGGAGACCGCTGCCGTCTTCGTGATCGAGAAAGGCGGCAAGGAGCGCGAGCTTTTTTCGGTCCCGCACTTTTTTGAAGCCCGTTTCGCCTGGGTTGGCGAACGTGATTTGACATTCTCGGCTGGTGAGGCCTTCTCGCAAGACAGCGTCCGCTTCGCAGTGAATGTTGATCAGGAGATCGCCACAGTGGTTGAGACAGGCGAGACCTTCCCGCTTGCGCGGGCCGCGCGCGCAATCGAAGCGGCTTACAAGGCACAGTATCCAAAGCCTACGGGATGGGAGCCATCATTGCCCAGCGCGACCGCGCAAGTTCAGCGTTCGGCGCGAACTCCAACCTCGCTAAGGGATGTAGTCTTGGGCCTCTCGATTGCCCTTGCGTTCCTCGTGCTAGTCGCTGTGGTTTCATACCTCTGGCATGAAGCTTACCCGCCAGAGCCGCCTTACCCCACGGCGACACCATTTAAGCCTGTGCGCATCTAAGACCCGGCCAAGTGCGCTGGGTCTTCTGTGGGCTCTGTCTCGCTGCGCCGGGTGATCATCAGCAATTCCGGGACAGTGAACGCGGTCTCACCGCCGGGGGTTTCGGCTTGAGTTTCTGGTGTGTCTTCATCCGAGATAGGCGGCGCGGCTGGTTCCACTTCAGGCGGATCAGCGAATTCGCCCGTCCCTTCGACTTCCTGCAGGATCGCCGGTGGCTCAGGCGGCTCTTCGCCGCGCAGTTCAGCAATCGTGCGAGCGCGGCGGTAGAGATATGTGTCTCGGCGCGCGGCATAGGGATCGACCGTATCGTCAATCCGTCTTAGTTCGTCATCGAACTCAAGCCGTGCATCAAGGTTGCTGACCACATAGAAGGGCACCGTGAATTCGAGCCGGTTGAACGGTTCTCCAAAGGCAACTGGCAACAAGAGCTGATCAAGCCCGCTGCCGATGAAATCGCGCGGGGTCGTTGCACCTGTCACAGGGAGATAGAGATACGGCCCCGGGCCAATGCCATAAAAGCCAAAGGTGTTACCAAAGCCGTTGCGCCGATAGGGAAGCGCGATGCCGGGCTTTTCCGCGATATCGATCAGCCCGCCAATGCCCAGCGTGCTGTTGATCACGAAGCGGCCAAGCGTCTCAAACGTCTTGCCGATCTTGCCTTGCAGCAAGAAATTGAGCGCGTTGTTTGGCTCGCCTAGATTGCGCACCACATTGCCGAGCCCATCGCGGATTGGCCCAGGGAGCCCATCTCGATAGGCGTAAGCGATGGGTTCAACAAAAACGTCGTCAAGCTGCTGCGTGATGCGATAGCTCGTCTCGTTTACGACAGCCATCGGATCGCCTTCGGGCGGCCCATACTCGCCCTCCACGATGATTTCGTTGCTTTGCTCGCTTTCATCTGGCGGCTGATCTTCGTTGCCTAGATCATTTTGTGGTCCTTCTGGTGGAATGTTTGTCTGTCCGCTCAGCGCCCAATCCAGCACGAGAATGTTCAGCGGCGGCCTGCCTGCTGCACCAGCTGAAGACCACCGCGTGCCTTGCGCAGTCACTTCGAGCACTGGCTCGATCGGAATGATCGGTACCAGCGGTTCATAGCTTTGCGATAATGCGCTCTCCGCCTGATCGGTGCTGATTGGGAATTCAGCTGTCTCAAGTGCGGCCATCGGCGCCTGTGCGAGCAAGGCGGGCGTGGTAAGGGCAATAATCGCGCTGCTCAACATACCAACCCTTCTCGGTCAACCGGGCCGTTCACTAATTGAACTGTGCCGAAAAATGAAACGGTTACAAGATAGTTTTGTTCGGTTATCAAACCTATATGGCGCTCCTCGCAACACACCATGACGGCCCGGTTACGACATTAACGATTGACCGCGCTGAAGCGATGAACCCGCTTGGGGCACCAGGCGATGGCGATGCGTTTGCCAGAGCCGCAGATGAGATTAACCGAAGCTCCGAAACGCGCTGTGTGATCCTAACGGGCGCTGGGAAGGCTTTCAGCGCTGGCGGAGATATCAAAGCCATGCGCGATAAAACGGGCACATTTGGAGGAAGTCCTCCCGCTATTGCAGACGGTTATCGTGATAACATTCATCGGATGCTGCGCGCGCTTTACAATTTGCGCGTACCCGTCATCGCGGCTGTCAACGGGGCGGCGATCGGGCTTGGCTGTGATGTTGCTTGTCTGGCTGACATTCGGATTGCCAGCGAACGTGCCCGGTTCGGTGTTACCTTTTTGAAGCTCGGCATCATCCCCGGCGATGGCGGCACTTGGATATTGCCGCGTATTATCGGGCAGGCGCGCGCGGCCGAACTGTTTTACACGGGCGAGCTGATTGGGGCTGAGACAGCGCTGGAATGGGGCTTGGTCAGCCGGGTTGCGGCGCCAGAGGCCTTGCTCGATGAGGCCCGCGCGCTAGCTGATAAGATCTGCGCGATGCCGCCCGATGCTTTGCGCCAAGCCAAAATGCTGATGCGACAGGGCCAGCAGATCAGCTATGATACCGCGCTCGATCTGGCCGCTAATACGCAAGCGATGATGCATCTTACCAAGGACCACGAAGAGGGCATTGCAGCGCTTCTGGAAAAGCGCGATCCTCAGTTCCGCGGGGAATGAGCACGGTCCGCGGCCGCGCGGTCCCTTAGAGCCAGCGCCAGATACCCGCTGGAATGCCAGCGATCTGAATGTGCAGCCAGCTTAGCCCTGCAAACAAGGCGATGCCGAGGATCCAGGGCAAGGCGCCTGCGCGCGCAAAACCGCTCAACCGTGGCCAATAGCTCGTCCGGCTTTCCCATTCGTGCCAGGCATCGCCCATGATCGCGCGTTTCTTGGCATCCTGCAGCGCCGCGCCAACCAGCGCGAGCGCACCGATTGCCAAGGCTGTGATCATCGTGCGCCAACTCCAGAACAGCGCGATATGAGACAACGCCCAAAGGCCAAAGCCCCACATCATCGGATGGCGTGTGATGGTGAAGACACCCTTTGGCTCAGCGCGTGCCTGCGCCTCCGCCATGGGCGTGGGCAGGGCGGGATTGCCAAACAGCGACCCGGCAAAGAGGATCATGGCAGGGAGCGTCAGCAGTGTTGCGATGATCCACCCGGCATCTCCGCTGCCGGGAAGATCAGCCGGCGGCGCTGCGGCAAATGCGAAATAGACCCAAGCAAGCGTTGCCAGGCTGACAATTGAGTAAGCGATCTGAAAGCCGAGCTCGCCCAAGGCGCCAACCATAGCGCTGCGCAGCGGGTGCGACATGATGAAATGCGTGCCGACAAAGGCGATGTTCGCCGCGATGAGATTGATGAGAGCCCCGGCCATAAACGCCTGCTTATCATCGCTCGATCCCGGTGGGAATATTCGTTGCTTGCGCGGTGGCGACATGGGAGGGTTCTTTGTCAGCGCTTTCAGCCCAGACATCCGCGCGCAGATCGAGCACAAGCTCAGCTTCACCTTGCCACACTTTAAGCGGCTCAACGGCGAGCCAATTGTTGAAACCGGAGCCCTTTACGGCGACGCGCTTCATGCAATCGAGCGAGGCTTCGGGGCTGTCAAAACGCGAATTGGGCATGGAAGAATTCTTTAAGTCTGATTCGCAGACTTTATGCCTCTTGCCACAGCCGTTACTAAGTCTGATATGCAGACGCTATGAAAGCCTATCGCCCCTCCCGCTCCCCTTGCCCCATCGGGCGCGCCGCGCGTGTGCTCGGCGATCGCTGGGTCATCCTGATCCTGCGAGAGGCATTTTGGGGCGCGGAGCGGTTTGAGGAGTTTATCGATAGGCTGCAGATCAACCGCGCAGCTCTCACGTCACGGCTCACGATCCTGCAGGAGGCGGGCCTCATGCGGCGCGAACCACCTGATAGCAAACGCGCGCGCTATCTGCTCACGCAGAGCGCGCAGGCGCTGGGGCCGCTTTACCGCGAGATGGCTCAGTGGGGCGCAGACCACCTTTATGCGGACGGCGAAGCGCGCCCGCCGCTCTGGACCACAAAGACTGACGAACAAAAAGGCGCTTAGCGGCCTGCGACCGCGATCAGCTCAACCTTGAAGATCAGCGTCGCGCCTCCGGGGATTGGACCTTTACCAACCGGGCCATAAGCCAGATCCGCTGGCGCAGCTATTTCAATCACATCGCCCACGCCCATTTGCGGGATCGCAAGCTGCCAGGCCTCGATCAAACCGCCCAAGGGGAAGGTTGCCGGGCGGCCGCGCGCATAGGAGCTGTCAAACACTTCGCCGTCGATCAGCTCGCCTTCGTAATGCACGCTGACCGTGTCGCTCACGCTGGGTTTCACATCGCTCGCGGCGTATTTGAGATAGCGCCAACGCAGATTGCCCGGCAGCGTGTACCAACCCTCGGACGCCTTGAGCCCGGTGACATAGGCCTGCTGCGCGCTCATCCAGGCGATGTCTTGCGCGGTGTTTTGAGCAGGCGCTGTTGGCGACTGGGCGGCGGCCGCTGCCGCACACAACAGCGGGCTGGTGGCGAAAAGGCGCGATGCAATCATGATGCGGGCTCGCTTATTCTGCCGGGCGGGTCTCGGGATGGAAACCAGCGGCTTGCGGCTCGCCGATCTCGCTCTGGCCCAGCAGATCATCGTCGATCGTGTCGTCGGTCAGAGTGTCGAGATGCATCAGCTTCTTGATCAGCGGGCTGATCACAATCACGCCAACGCCAACGGCAACAGCCACCCAACCTACATTGCTGTAGACGTCCAGCACCACTTGTTTGCCTGCTTCTTCGCCGACCCCTTCCGCGCCGGTGGCCGAAGCGATCAATCCAGCCGCAAAGTTACCGGCTGCTGAGGCGAAGAACCAGGTGCCCATGATAAGCGAGGCCATATGCGCAGGTGTCAGACGGTTCATGGCTGAGAGGCCGACGGGTGAGAGACAAAGCTCCCCGGTCGTGTGAAGAAGATAGATCAGGAAGATGAACATCACTGGCGTTGCCGCATCAACACCGACTGATTGCGCGCCCCAGACCAAGACCAGGAAACCAAGGCCAACCTGTATCACACCAAGCCCGAACTTGAACGGCGCGGATGGTTCCATATTGGCTTTGCCCATGGTGGTCCAAGTGTAGGCAAACAGCGGCGCTAGCAGAAAGATGAAGCCTGCGTTGACGGACTGGAATACCGATGCCGGGACTTCAAATCCGAACAGGCTGCGATCAACATGCCGGTCGGTAAAGAGGTTGAGCGATGAACCCGCTTGTTCAAACAGCGCCCAAAACACAATCGATGTCAGGATGAGGAACATGGCAGCAAATATGCGATCGCGTTCCTCTGCGGGCAGCTTAACCACTGCAGTGAACAGAACATACAAAACAAGCGCGCCGCCAAAGCCGCCGAGAACATAGCCAACCAAGCTTTGATACTGGATCGCTGCCCAGCAAACGAAGACCATGCCAACGCCAATTGCGTACATCGTCCATTCGGTTGCTTTGGTAAGCGGTTTGGGTGGTTCGCCTCGGCCCAAAAGCAGCGGCGTACCCCAAGCAAAGACGATCAGGCCGAAGAGCATGCCGAAGCCCGCTAAGCCAAAGCCGTAGGCCCAGCCATAGGTTTCGCCAATAAAGCCGCACAGAAGCGAACCGAAGAATGCGCCTACGTTAATGCCCATGTAAAAGATGGTGTAAGCGGGATCTCGTCGGATATCGGTGCGCGGATAAAGCTGGCCCACGATCACTGAGATATTGGCCTTCAAGAAGCCGGAACCGACAATGATCAGCGCCAGCGCCAGCCAGAACACATAAATGATCGGATTATCCGTGTTGCCCGCAGCAGGCGCTCCTTCGAAGGCCATAAAGAAGTGGCCCAGCGTCAAAAGCACCGCGCCAAACAACACCGCTTTGCGCTGCCCGAGATATTTGTCCGCCAAATAGCCGCCAACGACCGGGGTAATATACACCAGCGCCGTGTAAGCGCCGTAGATAACGCCGGCTTCGCTGTCGCTGAACAGCCAGTGCTTGGTGAGGTAGAAGATCAGCAGCGCGCGCATGCCATAGTAGGAAAAGCGCTCCCACATTTCCGCGAAGAAGAGGACGAACAGTCCTTTCGGATGCCCAAGGAAGGTTCCCGCGCTGTCTCCGTGCGGAAGAGCTTGCGTTGTCATGATGCTGTCTTATCCCAGATTGCTGTGCGCACATTGCCCGTGCGCGTCCCCGAAGTGTTGCACTGCACCCTAGCGGGCAAATCGGCTATGTGAAGCCTTCATTACAGCGCCCCCGCGCTTGCTAAGCGATGAACAATCATGGCGCGCGCGGGGCCGAGCCTTCGATCCGATACACGCGGTTACTTGACGCGCATCGCTGTGTTATGGCACTGATGCACCTTGTGGTGAAGGAAAACAGGCAATGAGCCAGTCGCGTCCCGTCTATCTCAAGCTGCGCGATCAGATCGCGGCAGCGATCATTGAGGGCATTTACGCAGAGGGGGCGATGCTGCCTTCGGTTCGCGCGCTTGCCGCGGAACAGGGCGCTAATCCCCTGACTGTCGCGAAAGCCTATCAGCAATTTCAGAATGACGGCCTCGTCGAAGTCCAGCGCGGCGTTGGCATGTATGTCGTCAAAGGCGCAGCCGATGCGCTGCGGGCGCGCGAGCGCGAACAATTCGTGCGCGAGGAATGGCCAGAGATCAAAGCGCGCATGGACCGGCTGGGCCTGGAGCTCTCCGACCTCATGGAACGCCTCTGAAAAAGCCTAACACTTTCGGGCGCTTCTGAAAGATTTCTTGCGCTGTCGCGCTTGCTCATTTCCTTGACCTCTGTCACACATATTTGTCGAGCGCCGCCCTTTGGGTCCGGGGTGATGCTTAGCGGAATGCCCCGGCGATGGGGAATTGGGCGCCGGGCTGGAGGAAAGCGGGGAGAGCGCTATGATCAGGTCCGAATTGCTGGCAGAGCTGCAAAAAGATAATCCAGACTTGCGAGCCGAAGAGATTGAGCAGGTCGTCGATATATTCTTTGACGAAATCGCACGTCGATTGGCTGAAGGGGGGCGCGTCGAACTGCGAGGGTTTGGAGCGTTTTCCACGCGTGACCGCGATGCGCGTACGGGCCGCAATCCGCGCACGGGCGAGGCTGTGAGCGTCCCTGCCAAGCGGGTGCCCTACTTCAAAGCAGGCAAGGAAATCCGCGAGCGCTTGAACGGCGGGTAAACCCTCGTTTTCCGCTTACGCGTGTTCGAGTGCGATGTCTTCGTCGCTCGCCAGGCTTGGGATCGGGAGTTTGCGCTCAATCTCCAGCGCCGCGAAGACCGTGTCGATGAGCTGCTCAGTGCCGCCCGAACGCGACATATCAACCGGAAGCACGCCAAGTTGGCTGAATTCTGAAATCGCATCCGCGTTTGGCGCGGCGAGCACTCTGGTCATCGCTGGCAAGCGCTCTTGAACCAGCGGCGTTAGCTCCCGCGTTGCTTCCACATTTCCTGTCGCGATTACAATCACTTCGCGGTTCGCCATGCTTAGCGCATCCCAGCTGCGCGGGTCTGCAGGATTGGCTTTGAATGCCTGATAGCCATCCGCCACCGCCCGTTCGAACTCAGCCAGATTGGCTTCGACACCGATGTAAGCCACCTCATTGAACCGCAATGCATCCGCCACTGCGCGCCCTGTTTCGCCAAGGCCAATAATCACCACCGGCGCATCATCACCTGCGAGTTTCTCGTCAGCCGGCCCGCGGCGCAGCTTCCCGGCGAGCTTGCGCCCCGCATTTGAGACAATCGGCGTAACCGCGAGGCTGATGGCAATCGCTGTCACCAGGATCGAGATCAGCCGCGGCTCGACCAGCCCTGCAACAGCCGGCAAAGCGAACAGCACAAGCGCAAACTCGCTGCCCTGCCCAAGCAAAAAGCCAAGCTGAATTGAACCGGGCACAGACCATCGGTTTGCAAGCCCCGCGATCACATTGAAACCGCATTTCAACACGATCAACGCAAGCGCAGCGGCAAGCACGAGGATCCAGTCTTGCGAAAGCACCACAGGATCAATGCTGAGCCCAACGGTCATGAAAAAGAAGCTCAGGAACAGTCCGCGAAACGCATCAATCTCGGTCTGAACCATGATCCGATAACGCGAATCGGCCACCGCCATCCCGCCAAGGAAGGCTCCCAGCGTCAGCGAAAGCCCGACGACGCCTGTCGCCCAGCCCGCTGCGAGCGCGATAAACAGCGCGGTGGCAGTGTAGACCTCGTTCGATCCTGCACGCGCTATCAGGCTGAACAGCGGCGCAGTCAGATAGCGCGCAAACAGAACCGCAATGAGGAACGCGCCCAGCGCCTTCAGCCCGGCAAGGCCCAAAGCAGGCGCGATCGCACCGCCGCTCGCCAAAGCTCCCGCAGCAACAAGCAACAAGATCGCGGCGATATCCTGAAAGATGAGGATCGATTGCGCCGCACGGCCGACCGGGCAGTCCTCCTGGTGGCGCTCTCGTACAACGCCGATGACCACCGCTGTCGAGGAGAGGCCCATGGCAAAACCGCCGATGATCGAGAATGCCGGAGGTAGGCCGATCGCGAAAAAGACGAGCATGAACGCGCCGCCTGCGACAAGCATTTGCAGCGTGCCAAAGCCGAAGATGTTGCCTTTCTCAGCCCAGATCCGCCCCAGCGAGAAATGCAGGCCGAGGTTAAACAGCAGGAACATGACGCCGGCTTCAGCCATCGTTGCAACGACAGGCCCGCTGAAATCATCGGCAAAACCAAGCCACGCGAGGCCAAGGCCCAGACCCAAATAGCCAACAATCGGATTGAGCTTGCAGGCACGCGAAACCAAAGCAGCGCCAATGCCAAGGCCGAGCAAGGTCACCGCCGGCTGGATCGTCTCCACCACTTCATTTGCCATGCCATACACCTTGCCTTGGCGGATATGCATCCCGCTAAGTCGGTCAGATGGGCGTTCTGGATGCGGCTGGCAAGAACAAGCAAGGGAGCGGGCATGTTGCCGAGCTTCGAGCGGCTGGCTATCGCTCCACCGCAACGCGATGCGGGTGTGGCGGAATGGTAGACGCCGGGGACTTAAAATCCCCTGATCTTTGATCGTGCGGGTTCGAGTCCCGCCACCCGCACCAGACACCGAGGCGCCCTTTCGTTTGCGCCGTGCAATTATCCATGGTTGATCGCTCCCGCGTTATCTCCGCTTTAACCCGCTCCCTCCTATCCCTTGCTTGACCAGTTAGACCAGGAAACGTCAGGCCAGCGGGACCAGTGCTGCTGTCTGGCGAGGCAGGCGAGCATGACCAACGCAGCGATACCCTCGCGCGCTTGCGTCGATCAGGAGGAGCAGGAGGCCGCTATCGGCGGGCCGATTGCCGCTTCTGATGCGACCAGCGCTGATGAACGCGCCACTCCGCGCTGCACATTGCTCATCCGTGCAGCCAAGCTCATCTCGCCTAATGGTGAGTTTGTATGTGTCATTCGCGACGTCTCCGAGAGCGGCGTAAGCATGCGGCTGTTTCATACGCTACCCAAAGGCGAGCCGCTCGAGCTGCATATGGCGAGCGGCACCACTTATGAGATAGCGCCCATCTGGGAGCGCGATCGGGAAGCGGGCTTTGAATTCACTCAGCAGATCGACGTTGAGCGGCTGATTGCTGAAGCGGGCGAATACCCAAAGCGCGGTTTGCGACTTGATCTGTGTTTTCCGATCGCAGTTTCGACTTTGACGCAGCGCTGCGAAGGCGTGGTCGTCAATCTTTCGCAGCAAGGCGCCCGGGTTGAATGCGAAGGCCTGTTTGCAATCGACCAGAACCTGCGGATCGAGCCGCCGGACATGATCCCCGAATTCAAGGAAGTGCGCGCCAAGGTCCGTTGGCGGCGCAATCAGGAATACGGCGTCGTCTTTGACGACACCTTCGCGCTTGGCGATTTCGCCAGACTGGCCGCGAGGCTGCAATGCCCCGGTTTGCTTTCCGACTGAGGCAGCTTCGATGACCCTGCGCGGCAAAAACTATGTGGGAGCTAAGACTTTTTTGGGTTTTCGCGAGCGGCAAGGGCCAGTGTTTACCGCTCGCTAACCAATTTCGTTCACTCCCAGCTTCGATACCACAGCGCGCCAAGCCAAGCGCCAGGCAGATTGTCTGCCATTCCAACGGGGGCCTAAATGAACCAGAATACCGTTCAGTCGCACGCGGGAACGCAAGCCGGGATTATCGACGTAGATGTTGCCATTATCGGTGCAGGACCTGCTGGCCTGACCGCGGGCTATCTGCTTACGAAGCAAGGCAAGACTGTCGCGATCATCGAAAAGGATGAAACCTATGTCGGCGGCATCAGCCGTACGGTGGAGCACGAGGGCTACCGTTTCGACATTGGCGGCCACCGCTTCTTCTCAAAATCTCAGCAAGTCGTCGACTTGTGGAACGAGATCCTTCCCGACGATTTCATCCAGCGTCCGCGCATGAGCCGCATCTATTATGAGGGCAAGTTCTACAGCTATCCGCTGCGTGCTTTCGAAGCGCTGGGCAATCTCGGCATCCTGCGCTCGACCGCCTGCATGGCGAGCTATATGTGGTACAAAGCCTTTCCGATCAAAGACGTGAAGAGCTTTGAGGATTGGACCACCAATCAGTTTGGTCAGAAGCTCTATTCGATCTTTTTCAAGACTTACACCGAGAAGGTGTGGGGCATGCCCTGCGACGAGATGAGCGCAGACTGGGCCGCACAGCGCATCAAGGGCCTCTCGCTCTGGGGCGCTGTCACCGACGGTCTCAAGCGTTCGCTCGGCCTTAACAAGAAACCCAATGACGGCATGGCCGCCAAGACGCTGCTCGAAACCTTCCGCTACCCGCGCCTTGGTCCGGGCATGATGTGGGATGCGGCGCGCGACAAGATCATTGCGAGCGGCAACGGACAGGTCCTGATGGGCCACGCGCTCGAGCAACTCGCTGCGATCGGCCCTAACGATGAGGGTTTCAACTGGTCAATGACGGCTGCTGGTAAGGAGGGCAAAGTCCAGATCCGCGCCCGCGATACCATCAGTTCAGCGCCCATGCGCGAACTTTCCAAGCGCATCCATCCGCTGCCGCAGTCGACGCTCCAAGCCAACAATCTGCGCTATCGCGACTTCCTCACCGTGGCGCTGATGGTCAAATCGGAGGATCTGTTCCCCGATAACTGGATCTACATCCACGATGAGCGTGTTCAGGTTGGCCGCGTGCAGAACTTCCGCAGCTGGTCGCCCGAAATGGTGCCCGATGAGGACATGGCCTGCGTCGGGCTCGAATATTTCTGCTTCGAAGGCGACGGCCTGTGGTCATCCTCTGACGAAGACCTTGTTGCACAAGCAACCCGCGAAATGGAAATCCTCGGGCTTTGCGATCCCAAGCAAGTCGTCAAAGGCGCGGTCGTTCGTCAGGAAAAGGCCTATCCGGTCTATGACGACGACTACGAAGCCAATGTCCAGGCGATGCGTGCAGAGCTCGAAGAGAAGCACCCAAGGCTGCACCTTGTGGGCCGCAACGGCATGCACCGCTACAACAACCAGGATCACGCGATGATGACCGCGATGCTGACGGTTGAGAACATCCTCGCCGGCAAGCGTGTCTACGACACGTGGTGCGTCAACGAGGACGCCGAGTATCACGAAGCGGGCGATGAGGGCGATGAGACCACGATCGCAGCGCGCGAGCTTGATACTGAAACGAAGCCGCTCAACGAAGATCAAGTCGCCGCGCTGACATCGCTTCGTGGTGTGCCTGAACGGATCAAGCCGGAAGAGCCGGCTGAAGAGATCCGGAAGCGCGCCTGATGCTGGAAACTGCGCGCTCTACCAAGCTCGCAGGCCGTGTGTTGGCGCCAAACACGCTGGCAGGACGCTTTGTGCGCTACTCCTTTGCAAGCGCCAGCGGAACAGTGATCGATCTGGCTGCTTTCGGGCTCCTCGTCTGGGGCTCGATCGCGGTCTGGATCGCGGCTCCGGTTGGCTATGCGCTGGGCACTTTGTGGCACTGGCAGGTTTCATCGCGCATGGTCTTTGCTGATCGCACAGCGGCCAAAGGGCAAGGACGCGCGCGGCAACAGGCGCTGTTCGTCGCTTCAGCCTTAATGGGCCTCGCTTTGACCACCTGCATCGTCACCTCGGCTGTGCAATCGGGCTTTGATCCGGCCACCGCCAAGTTCGCGGCAATGTGCGTCGCCTTCACCAGTGTTTGGCTTGTCCGATTGCTGTTTGTCTTTGCTCAGAATGTGGATGAGGCATGACTGAAATCGCTGCACAGCTCTTTACCAAGCTCACCGATATGCGCCTTGTGCGCTACATCCTTGCCAGTGTTGGTGCGCTTGCGGTTGATGTCGGCTCGTTCCTCGCGTTCCTTGCGCTCGGTGTCGCCGCGGCGCCCGCCTCCGCGCTGGGATACTCGCTGGGTATCGTGGCGCATTGGCTAATGTCGAGCCGCGCGGTGTTTCAAGACACGGTCGCCGAGCGCGGCATGGCTCGCACGCGGCAAAAGGCTCTGTTTGTCATCTCTGCACTGGTGGGCCTTGCGATTACAACTGCGATTGTTGGCGCGGCGGATTACACCGGCATTGATCCGCGGCTCGCCAAGGGCGTCGCGATCATCGTCGCTTTCACCGCGACATGGATTTTGCGCAGCAAGGTGGTGTTTCGCGCCGAGGATGGAGCTTCGGCTCCGGAAAACGGGTGATGCATGCTGGTCGAGCGGCGGTGGGGGCCCTTTCCTGTTGAGTTCTTGACGCGCGTGGGCATCGCCTGGGCGATCATCAGCGCGCTGCTGGTGGTGGTCAATTGGGGCTCTATCACGCAGATGCGCTTCCCCGATCCTGACGATACGATGCGCCTTATCCAAGTGCGTGATTTGCTAGGCGGGCAGGGCTGGTTTGACGTCTCCCAATACCGCGCCGATGCGCCCGGGGGCGGTGTGCCAATGCATTGGTCGCGCCTTGTTGATCTGCCGCTGGCGCTTATCATGCTGGTGCTCACTCCATTTTTGGGCGCCGCTAATGCGGAGCTCGCTGCGCTGGTGATCACGCCGCTGTTGGTGCTTGGCGTGGCGATGCTGCTTGCCGCGCGCATCACTTGGCGCTTGATCGGCGAGGAGGAGACCAACTTCAACCGCGCTCATCCTCGCGCTGTGTGTGCCGGTGATCTTTCAGCTTGGGCCGATGCGGATTGACCACCATGGCTGGCAGCTGGTTTGCGCCTTGGCTGCGATGAACGGGCTGATGGCGCGCTCGCAAATCGTGGGCGGCCGGGTGATTGGGGCAAGCCTTGCGACCTGGCTGATGATTTCGCTTGAAGGCCTGCCGCTCGCCGCCGCTATCTTTGCTGTAATTGCCCTGCGATGGCTGCGTGAGCGTGGCCAGCGCGATCTTTTGGTGAGCGCGATCCAGTCGCTAGCGTTCACCAGCCTTGCCTTGTTCCTGGTCACCAGAGGGTTTGGCGACTTCGCCACTTATTGCGATGCGCTGAGCCCGGTGCATCTGGCGATGTTTGTATGGGGCGCGCTGGTTCTTTCGGTCCTTGGGCGGCTTGAGCCTGTCCCCTTTGTTGTTCTCGTCGGTGGATTTGGCCTTGCGGGAGGCGGCGCGCTGGCCATGCTGCTCACCGCCGCGCCGCAATGCGCCACCGGCGGCGGCTTTTCCGCGCTTGATCCGCTGGTGCAGGAATTTTGGTATGTGAACGTTAAAGAGGGGATGCCGGTGTGGCATCAGACGCTCACTCAAGGCCTGCAATATGCGATCACACCGCTGGCCGGGCTTTACGCTGCCATCCACCTGACGGCGCGTTCGCGCGACTGGCTGCGCGGCTTTTGGCGCGATTACGCAATCATTTTGGGCGCAAGCGTCTTGATTGCTCTGCTGGTGGCGCGCGCGGGTGCAGTCGCCTGCCTGCTCGCTGCGCCCCCGCTCGCTTGGCAGCTCAATCGCTGGTTGCGCGCTATCCGCACGATTGAGCGCCCCGTGCCGCGCGTGGGCGCGCTGTTTGCGGTCGCTTGCGTGTTGCTGCCCACTTTGCCGCTATCGCTTTCCGCGCTGGTCTTGCCTGCACGAGCGCAAGTCGCGGGCGCTGCAACCGGTCACCTCAAAATGTCCGACTGCCGGATCGAAGACAACGCCGGCATCCTTAACGCTTTGCCGCCTGGAGAGGTGTTCGTACCGCTCGATATCGCGCCCAAGCTCCTGCTCGTCAGCCATCATTCGGTGCCAGCCACCGGTCACCATCGCGGGAACGAGACGATGCGCCTCGTCATCGCCACATCGTTGGGCTCTACGGCTGAAGCGCGCGCCACGCTGAGCGCGCGCGGCAGCCGCTATCTGGCGCTGTGTCCGGGCTTGGTCGAGCCGCGCAATTACGCTTTGCACGCACCTGCGGGCTTTGCTGCAGACCTCCTGAACGATCGCGTGCCCGAATGGCTTGAGCCGATCGAGACCGCTGAGGGCACCTCATTCAAACTGTGGCGGATCGCCCCTTAGGAAAGCAAATGCACGCCCGCATTATGCCTTGGCGGGGATGAAATCCATCGCTGCGCCGTTGATGCAGTGACGCTTGCCGGTCGGGCGAGGACCATCGCCAAAGATGTGACCCAAGTGGCCGCCGCAATCCGCGCAGTGCACTTCGGTGCGCGGATAGCCGATCTTGTAATCGGTGCTGGCGCCAACCGCGCCTTTATCGATCGCTTGGTAAAAGCTCGGCCAGCCGGTTTTGCTGTCATACTTGTGCGCTGAGGAATACAGCTTGTTGCCGCAGCCTGCGCAGACGTAAGTGCCTTTGCGCTTCTCGCTGTTCAGCTGTGAGGTAAAGCGACGCTCGGTGCCCGCCTCCCGCAAGATGTAATATTCCGATTTCGTAAGCCGCTGTCGCCACTGCGCATCTGTGCGTGTGACCCGAAAGGATTTCTTGGCCTGTGCAGGCGCACCGCCGCACGAGGCGACGAAGGGCAGGAGGCTGGCAAGCGAGCCAAGCGCAAGGAAGCGGCGACGCGAAGGGGAGGAGCTGTCTTTCATATTCGGTAGTACGCGGCAAATGCCTCAGAAGTTTCACTCACCTTCGCGCAATTTCGCTCAAAACTCGGTGATTTCCACTTCGAGCTTGCGGAATCCATGGACAAAGTTTGCCCGCACCCGCTCCACATCGCCAGCGACATGGACCCGCATGCGGCGCTTGTGCATTTCCTCAAGCAAGATGCGCAGCTGAAGCTCAGCCAGCCGCGCACCGACACAGCGGTGAATGCCATAGCCAAAGGCGATGTGGCGCTTGGCGTTTTCGCGGGTGAGATCAAGCTTGTGCGGGTTTTCGAAAACGCTCTCTTCATGGTTGGCCGCGAGATACCACAGCACCACCTTATCGCCCTTCTTGATCTGCTGGCCGAAAACCTCGGTGTCTTCAGTGCAGGTCCGGCGCATATGCGCCAGCGGGGTCTGCATGCGCAGCATTTCCTGGACCGCATTCGGGATAACGTCCGGGTTTTCCTCGAACAGTTTGCGCTGATCGGGGAATTTGTCGAGCGCATGCACAAACCCGCTCATCGAGTTGCGCGTCGTATCATTGCCGCCGACGATCAGAAGGACGAGGTTGCCCATGAATTCCTCAGGGCGCATTTGGTTCATCGCCTCGGAGTGGATCATCATGCTGATGAGATCGTTGCCCGGCTCCTTGTCCTGCGTGCGTTCGATCCACAGCGATTGGAAATAGGCGGCCATCTCATGCAGGAAACCCCAGCGCATCTCATCGAGCTCACGCACAGTGGCAAGCTCTGTGTCGCCGGACCAGTCCGACCAGAAGGTGAGCATACGGCGATCTTCCCAAGGGAAGCCAAACAGGATCGCCAGCATGCCGGTGGTGAGTTCGATAGAGACTTTATCGACCCAGTCAAAAACCTCGCCGCGCGGGAGCGAATCGAGCAATTCGCCCGTGCGCCGACGAATCTCGGGCTCCATCTCGGTCATACCCGAAGGCGTAAATTTGGGAGCCACGGTGCGGCGCTGGCCAGTGTGCTGCGGGCGGTCCATAGCAATGAACATCGGCAGTTCGCGGCGATCAGTGCTGGATTGCGCAAGTTCTTCTTCGCTCAGCCGATCAAGGATCGTGATGCCGCCATGCTCCCAACTTGACGAAAACGTCTCGGGCAAAGCCTCAATGTGCTGGATCGCCTTGTGGCCGACAACCGCCCAATGGGGGCCAAAGGGGCTGTCTTTGATGTAGTGCAGCGGGCCGGCCTTTTGCATCTCGGCGACAATCGGCTGCCAAGTGTCTTCGTAATAGATGTCCGAACGGCTCAGATCCCACCTTTCGGAATGGACGGGGCGCTCTTCAGGGTGTGCTTTGAAATGCTTAGTCAGCGCTTCGTAAGCGGTCGGCTCACTACGGACTTGCGGACGCTGCGGGGCAATCGTTGCCATGAGTCTCTCTCCTCTCGTGAGAGTGGCCGCGCGATATCGACTCCGCGTTTTTCAACCACCCTTCCCGAGAGTCATCCTGCCCTAACTGACACAGCTGTCAATAGTCGGTTTCGTTTGGCCACCTATTCGGCGGGCTCAGCCACAGGCGAACGGGGTGCTTTGCGGGGCTTGAACCAGGCATTCTTCTCGCGGCCTGCCCCGCCCGATTTCATCACTCGCTTGCGGAACAGGAGCGATCCGCCTTTCACAAGGACAACCACTGCAAAACCCTGCCAGGCGAGGGCCAAAGCGTGTGTCCACAAGGTGTCCTCAAGTGCCGCGCGCGCCATCATGGCAAAGGGCGAAGAGAGCGGGAAGACGACGGATGTCAGCTCCAGCGGTGTGCCCGTCTGGCCGATATTCGCAGCAGAGAGGAAAAACACCATGATCTGAAGCATGGTCACAGGCATCGACATGGTCTGCACTTCGCGCACGCTCGATGCCATCGCGCCGATCGTTAGAAACAGCGAACCAAGGAGCAGATAGGCCATCGAGAAGTAGGAAATGCCAAGGAAAACAAACACAGGCCAGCCCACCGCGGGCCCGGGCAAATCGCGATAATTGGTCTGCGTCACAGTGACGATCGCGTCTTCGGCAACGGTCCAGAACCCCCAGCCAAGCGTGCCCCAAACCGCAATGCCGACAAAGCTTACGCCCAGCATCGCAAACAGCTTGCCCATAAACACAGCGTCCATCGGCAGGGCGGCTGCGAGGATCTCGATAATCTTGTTGCCCTTTTCCTCGGCAAGGTTCGAAAGCACCATGCCGCCCAGCAGGATCGTCAACAGAAATAACACCATCTGCGCCGCTTGGGCGGTCTGCACCCGCGTCTTGCGCTCGGAGGCGGCGCTCGTTGCGAGAACATCCGTGGTCGCGCTGGGGAACACCGATGGCGCTGCACCCGTCGCTGTCGCGGCGATCACCTGGACGGGCCCACGCCAGCGATTGATCTGCCCTTGGGTGCCGACGAGCTGTGGGTTTGCAGGCGTGCCGGTGAGGATCGCGGCATAGTTTCCGCGGCGCGCTTCCATAAAGGCGCGTGCATCGAAATCAGCGGTCACGTCGGCTTCCGTGATGTCTCTCAGCCGTGGCAGCACTCCGCCCAATTGCGGGCGCAAGGTTGCCGCTGCCTCTTTCATTGCAGCGTTATCCTCAGCGCTCATGGCGAGGCCAACTTCGATGCTGATCGCTTGCTGCGAGTTGCTCTTGCCGATGCTGCCCGCGAGCCCGCCGACGAGCACGGGGAAGAGCGGACCGACGAGGAAAAACAGGAAGGCGCGGCTAAACAGCACCGCGACAAAATCACGCCGGGCGATCACCCAGGCGGCTTGAAAGAACGACAGGCGCGCATTGCTGTCAAAGGCGTTTGTCTCAGTCATTATCCGTTTCCTTGCGCGTCTGCTTTGAGCTGCCGAGCCGCCGCTTCACCAGCGATCGCGACGAAGGCATCATGCAGCCCCGCGCGCTCAATCGAGAGC
>JBCBOW010000003.1:0-19035 GCA_039821045.1 Pseudomonadota bacterium | reverse complement strand
CCATCGCATCGAACCAACCGTTGAGCCGCGCTTGTTCGGAAACCGCCAGGCCTGAGGCCGAGGTCGAGATGTCCAGCGTGTAATTCTCACGCTCAACGACCGGTTGCTTGATCGAATAAAGCGTGTTGTTCGTTGCCATGCCCCCGCATCCTGCGAGCGCTGCGCCGAGGGCGGCTGCGACCAAAAGGCGGGCCGATGTCTTGAGCTTTGCGTTGTGCATCTGTGTCACCTTTTCTCGGGCGGGCTTAGAAACTGAAGCCGGGCTGGGCCGAACCGGCGGTGCGTTTCGTGCTGCCCTTCTTCTTTTTCGACTTGGTCTCAGCGCGGCGCGGGCTCACCCGGTTTTTCGGGTCCGATGCGCTCAGATCAGGGTTGGGCGCGGCGGGGTCCGAGGCCGTTGGCATCGGGCGACCTTCGCCAGAGACGCCATCTTGATCCTGGAAGCCAAGCAACTGCTGGAACTCGTTCGCGGTATGGAAACCGTCGGTCGGCAGCTTGATGTCGTTGGCGTTTACCGGCTCGACGAGATACGGCGTCACAATAATGACGAGCTCGCTTTCGCCGCGGTTAAACTGGCGTGAGCGGAACAGATTGCCAAGGATCGGCAAATCCCCGAGGCCCGGGGCCTTGTCGATCGCGTTTTGCGAGTTGTTGCTCATCAGGCCGGCGATCATGAAGCTTTGGCCAGAGCCAAGCTCAATCGTCGTTTCAGTGCGACGGGTCGTCAGCGCGGGCACCTGAAAGCCGTTGAGCACGATCGCGCCCTGGCTCGAAAGCTCGGAAACTTCCGGTTTCACGCGCAGTGAGATACGGCCGTTGGAAAGCACCGTCGGCGTGTATTGGAGCTGCACACCGAAATTACGATACTGAATAGCCACGTTGCCCAGACCCTGGCTGATCGGGATCGGGAATTCACCACCTGCAAGGAACGTCGCCGTTTCGCCCGAAAGCGCGGTCAGGTTTGGCTGCGAGAGCGTGGTGATCAGACCAACACGTTCGGCAAGATCGAATGCAGCAAGAATATCAAGGCCAAACAGCTCGCCAAGGCCGCCAATCGTTGTGCCGCCATTGGAGTTGATCCCAGGGCCGGTGATCACTTCGGTGGCAACTGTGCCATTATCATTGAGAACGACATTTCCCGCCGCATCAAACACCGGAACCGTAAGGCCCGGGTTCAAGACACCGTTGCCAACCGCAAGCGGGCCATCGAGGTTGAACTCGCCGGTGCCGATCGTTCGACCAGTACCCACTGCACCGCGGAAACCGCCGGTTGAGAAATCGTAGGTCGCCAGATTGCCGCCGATGTTGCGCACAAGGCTGCGGCTGACTTCCGCAAACTTCACTTGCAGGTTGACCTGCAGCGGCGTTGCCGTGCGCAGACGCGAAATGACGTTGGCGTTGCCAAGGAAGGCTGAGACGAGGCGCTCGGCCTCGGCGGCGTCTTCCGGCGCTGCTACTGTGCCGGTCAGGAGGACCGTGTTCGAACCCATCGTCGCAACGCCGATCTCGGCCTGCGGCATGGCGAGCGCGAGCATCTGATCGATGCTGTCAATGTTGGTGCCAACGCGCACATTGGCTGACCAGATGATATCGCCGCGAGCGTTGCTGGCGTAGATCGTGGTCTGACCGCCACCGCGCCCAAAGACATAGAGCTGGCGCTGCGATTTGATCTGGACATCCGCAATGCCCTCATTGGCAACGAAGACATCCGTCATCTGACCGGGAACCGTCACCAGTTCGCCGCGCCCGATCGACAGGTTGATATCCTGCGATGGGCTTTGAATTTGCTGAGCTTCCGCTGTGGTTGTCGCCACGGCACCCAGCGGCGCGAGCGCCATCGCTGCGAGCAGCGTCTTGCCCTTGAAGAACCGTTTCATTGTACGAACCCCGTTGGTCAAATTGGTATCGCTGATCGCGTCACGCCCCCCGCGCGGCGAGGCAAAACTCTGTTTTGAAAGCAGCGCGTGCATGGCCATTTCCTTTACTTGATCAGGCCAGTGGTGGCGGCGGGGATGGTTGCCCCGGTCTGTTGAATGTTTTGACCCTGTTGCTGAAGCAGGCTTTGCGCTGCGTTGGCTGCGTTTGCGCCGTTCTTTTCGACCGCAACCTCCTTAGCCGCGCCGCCGCGCACAACCCGGACAATCGCGCCAGAACCGCCCAGCGTACGGCCCGCGTTGCGCGCTGCGGCAAGAGCGCGCTGTTGTGCAAGGCGGCGTTGGGCCTCTTCTGCTGCACGGCGACGCTTGGCGGCGGCTTCTTCTTCCGGCAGAGTTTTGCGCTGGAAGCGTGAGACATCGCCGCCGGTCTGGAAGGTGGTGGACTTGTCGACCGGCTTCGCCATCGCGGTGCGCAAGATGCGCTCCTCTTCCTCAGGCGTTGCATCATCAGGGATTTCGATCTCGCCTGAAGCGATCGCTCGCTCAAGCTCGGCCTGATTGTCCGCAAGCGAACGCAGCACAAGGCTCAGCGTACCGAGCGTCTGCGCCACGGCCACTTTCTCAGCGAGCTTCGGTGTCACTTCGACCGTCACCAGCTTGAAGTCGCGAACGACCGTCTTGCCGGCTTCATTCGTGGTTTGCTCGGTTGACTTATCGGTCGCGAGCACGCGCAGATTGCGCAGGATCGTCTCCGAAGTGCGCAGCGGGCGGCCATCGCCTTCAACCTTTTGTGTCAGCAAAAGGTCAACCCGGTCGCCCGGAAAGATGAAGCCCGCAACAGAGGTGCGTGAGGTAACCTTGATCGTGACAGCGCGCATGCCCGGGCCGAGCGCTGCAGCGAGAAAGCCGCTGTCGCCAGGGCTCACAAGCGAGCCGAAGGTGACCGGCTCACCGGCCGTCACCGGGTAACGAACAACGGTGCCCAGCAGGCTGTCAACGTCGGACTCGCCATCGAGATAGTAGGCATCCTGCACCAGCTCTTCTGGCCATTGCTGGAAGCCCATCGCATCAGCTGTAATGATCGTACCAGCGGGCAGCGCGCGGTTGGCAACGAGAACCTTTGGTCCAGTTGGCGCAGGGGCAGCCTCAACCGGAGGCGGCGCAGAGGCACCTGCGAAGATGCTCCGAGCAGCAAATGCAGTGCCGACCGCGATGATCAGCGCGCCAAGCAGCAGAACAAGTTTCTTCCTATCCATGGCTTTTCAAGCCCCCTCGTGTTCGGCCCAGCGGTGGTTAGCGGGCGGGTATGGTTGCGATGCGTACGGTCAGACTGGTTAAAATCAGGTTCACCCGGCTGCGGAAGCGAGCGCGACATCTGGTAAATATGTGACACTCAGCACCCACAGGCCGCCGATTGTGATGGCGACGCCGTATGGCAGTTTGCCCGGAGTATCGGGTTTGAAGACCATGCGACGGATGATGAACCAAACCGCCATCACCCCGCCGACAAGCGCCATAATCAAAAGCAGATTCAGGAAAGCGAGCGGGGTGAGCCACAGCGCAAGCGCGCCAAGCAGCTTAACATCACCGCCCCCGAGCATGCCTGTTGCGAACAGCGCAGCGAAGGCAGCGAAGACAACAAGGGCAAAACCGATCTGGATCACGACGTCAGGCCAGAATGCCATGCCCGACGCCCACCAGAAAACCGGCGCGCCCAGCGCAATCGCCGCGTTGAGCCGGTTCTCAATACGACGCGAGCGGATATCAGTGATGGCCGCGATAACCAGCGCAATTGCCAAGGCAATCAGCAATCCGTAGTGAATAATGTCCATGCCAGGTCGAGCCCCCAGTGTGCAGGCAATTGTGCAGACGAACGGGCTTTGACCGCTGTCTCGATGACTGGCGTGCTACAGGTCAGTGCTTACCAAAAAGTAACCAAACCCGGAGGCGTCCCATTCATAACATTAACGATGATTTGGCGATCACTCAGGCGGGCGTTCCGGGTGAAGGCGTTCCGATCGATCGCCGAGCGATTCCCGGGCATGCGGCTGAGAGCCTTTGGAAGCTGGATGATGGGCATGAACTGCGCCGCATCGATTGGCCCGGCGCTGCGGTATCTACCGAGCTTTCAGGCGTGCGCGGCTCCATCCTGTTCATGCCGGGGCGCGGCGATCATTACGAAAAGTACATCGAGAGCCTCGAAGAGTGGCACCGGGATGGCTGGCGGGTCACCGCTTCGGACTGGCGCGGGCAGGCGGGCAGCGGGCGGCTCGGCAAAGACAGCGTGACCGGGCACATCGAGGATTTTGCAATCTGGATCGATGATCTGGCGTTCCTGTGGGCGCGCTGGATCGCTGAGGTGCCGGGGCCGCACATCATTATGGGGCATTCGATGGGCGGGCATCTCGTCATGCGCGCGCTGGTCGAGCGTCGGATGGTGCCCGATGCCGCGGTGCTCTCTGCGCCGATGCTGGGGATGAACGGGCCGCCGCTGCCTTTGCCCATGCTGCATGGCATTGCCTTTATGATGACCAAGATTGGCGATCCCACGCGCCAGGCGTGGAAATGGAGCGAGAAGCCGGGCGAAATGCCGGCCGCGCGCGAGGCGCTGCTTACGCATGACCCTGCGCGCTATGCCGATGAACAATGGTGGCGCGACCACCGGCCAGAGCTTGTGATGGGACCTGCCAGCTGGCGCTGGGTGGAGCGCGCCTATTCCTCGTGGCGATCGCTCGAGACGCCGGGCGTAATGGAAAACCTGGACGTGCCGGCCCTGATTGTTTCGACTTCGTCAGACAAACTGGTCAGCCACGCGGCGAATGTGCGCGCAGCATCGCGGCTGCCGCAAGGGGAGTTGCTGCCCTTTGGCGAGGAAGCGCATCATGAGATTCTACGCGAAGAGACCGCCGTTCGTGCGCGCGCCATGCAAGGGATCGCCGATTTTCTTGACCGGGTTGCTCCGGCGAAGGTGAATGCATGAGCGATCCGATTTACGATTTCGCTGTTATCGGAGCGGGCATGGCGGGCGCGAGCATCGCGGCTGAGCTGAGCGCTTATGCACGCGTGCTGGTGCTCGAAGCGGAAGAGGCGCCGGGCTATCACTCGACCGGGCGTTCCGCTGCGTTTTGGGAGGAATGCTATGGCGGGCCGGGCGTCGTCCCGCTCACCTTGCCCTCGGGCGCATTCCTGCGCGATCATGGCTTCTTGCGCCAGCGCGGGGCGCTTTATGTTGGGCGCGAAGATGATCGGCCCCAGCTTGATGCCTTCATAAAGACCTTCGCGGGCACCGGGGTCACGATTGAGCGGCTGGATCGCGAGGGGCTTTTGGCGAAGGCACCGCACACGCGCGAAGACTGGTGCGATGCGATCTGGGAGCCTGCTTGCGCGGATATCGATGTGGCCGGGCTGCATCAGCATTATCTAAAGGCGCTCAAGCAAAAGGGCGCTGAGCTTGTCTGCCGGGCGCGGGTGAGCGGGCTTTCGCAAGCTGACGATGTGTGGACCATCACCACCGAACGCGGTGAGACACATCGCGCAGCGCGCATCGTAAATGCCGCGGGCGCTTGGGCTGACCCGATTGCTCAGCTTGCTGGCGCGCGCCCAATGGGCATTGAACCCAAGCGGCGCACGGTGGTGCAATTGCGGGTTGATCCGGCAGCACCTGATGATCTGCCGCTCGTGCTCGACATCAATGGCAGCTTTTACTTCAAATCCGACAACGGCCGCCTTTGGCTCAGCCCTCACGATGAGATCCCCAGCGCCCCATGTGACGCAGCGCCAGAGGAGATCGACGTCGCAGTCGCGATCGATCGTTTTGAACAAGTCACAAGCTGGCGCATCCTCGCTGTGGAACGGCGCTGGGCGGGGCTCAGGAGCTTTGCGCCCGATCGCTTGCCTATCTACGGCGAAGACCCTGAGATCAGCGGCTTTTACTGGTTCGCAGGCCAAGGCGGCTTCGGCATCCAGACCGCGCCAGCGGCGGCTCGATTGGGCGCTCAGATTATGCTCGGTCAATCTGCCGACGCCATGACCCGCTCGATCGATGCCAGCGCCTATTCGCCCGCGCGGTATCAAGACGTATCGCGCGCACGCGCTGTCTAGCCAAGCGATACAAAACCGCTACAGTTGCGCTCGCCTTTACAACCAATTGGAGGGGATCAAAGATGGCTCACAAGTTCGAAATCTACAAAGACAAAGCTGGCGAGTTTCGCGTCCGCTTCAGCTACAACTCGGAAGTGATGTTCTCAACGCAGGGCTATTCAAGCAAATCGAGCGCGCAAAACGCGATTGATTCGATCAAGAAGAACGGCCCGGAAGCCCCGGTCGAAGACAACAGCTAAGCAGCTTTTGCAGTTATGAGACGGGCGCGCTTCGCACAGGAGCGCGCCCGTTTTCTTGTGCGCTCAGGCCTCGGCTTCAGCCGCGATGCGATCCGCCGCCTCGCTTGCCAGCTGGTCAACGCGCTCATTCTCGGGATGGCCCGAATGCCCTCGGACCCAATGCCAGTTGATTTCGTGGCGGCTCGAGATGTCGATCAGGATGTGCCACAAGTCCGCGTTGCGCACCGGCTTCTTGCTAGCGGTGACCCAGCCGCGTTTCTTCCAGCCATCGACCCATTTGGTGATCCCATCGAGCACATATTTGCTGTCTGAATAAAGATCGACGCGGCACGGCTCGATGAGCGCGGAAAGCCCTTCGATCGCCGCTGTAAGCTCCATGCGATTGTTGGTTGTATCCGCCTCGCCGCCGGAAATCTCTTTCTCGTGTTCGCCCATGCGCAAGAGCGCGCCCCAGCCGCCGGGGCCCGGATTGCCCTTGCACGCGCCATCCGTAAAGATCGCGACTTGTTTCATTGGCCTTTTCATGAGTGTCTTATGTGCCTTGGCGCGGGCGCTCAGGCAAATAGGTCTGCGCCAAATTCGTCATAAAAATGCCAGCGTGCGGCGAATTGCATGGGATCTTTGCGTGTTACGAGCGCATCTTCAGGGGTGTCGAGCCAATCCTCGGCCCGGCTCGCAACGAATCGCAAGGCCGCGCCCTTGGCGATCTCGGGAAGCAATGCGCGCTCCTGAGCCTCAAGCGGGCGCACGCTTTCATAGCCTTCGACCAGCGCTGCGCCGAGCGCGGGCAGATAGCTGGACGCATCATCAAAGCACCAGGCGGCATGCGTGACAGCCAGATCGAGCGCCATTGCGCCTGAGCAGGCGAAATAAAAGTCGATCAGACCCGTGACTTGATCACCCAGCATGAGCACATTGTCCGGGAACAGATCAGCGTGAATCTGCGCCTGTGGCAACGCGCTCAGATCAAGCGCGGCTGCGTCGCGCGCGGGTTCGAGCATTGCGGGCAGGCCGGGATCGATCGAAGCCAGCGCCCGCTTGCCGCAATAATCAAGCAAGCTCGCGTTCGCGGCAAAGTCCATCGTGTTGGCGCGGCTCAAGGCGAAATCGCCGCTCGCCAGATGCATGCGCGCCAGCACTTCGCCAACGCTGCGCGCCTGCTGGGGGGTGGGCGTATTGGGAGAGACGCCGGGCAGAAACTCGATCAACGCGACCGCCTTTCCCGCTTCCATCCGAAACGCAGCGCCATCGCGATCATGGATCGTGCGCGGCACGGGGCAGCCCTTGGCTGAGAGATGATCGAGCAGGCCGAGGAAATAGGGCAGATCGGAAAGCTCGATGCGCCGTTCATACATGGTGAGGATGAAACGCGCGCCGCCGCTTTCGACCGCGGCATCGGCCCCGCTGGTTTCGATCAGCCAATTGGAGTTGGAAACGCCTTCCGCGATCCCCTTGGCTGAAACGAGCGCGCCTACATTATAATGCGCGATGAGCGCCGCCAATTCCTCAGCGCCGAGGTGTGTGTAAACCGCCAAGGCGCGGGCCCTATTCGGTCAGCTGGCGGGGCAGCTTGAAGACCATCTTTTCCTCTGTGGTGGTGATGGTCTCTTCGGTCACGCGCCGCATTCGGCTCAGCGCATCGACCACTTCGCGCACCAGCACTTCAGGGGCAGAGGCGCCGGCGGTGAGCCCAACTGTTGTGACATTCTCGAGCCAGGCAGGGTCAATCTCATCGCTGCGCTGGATCAGCTTGCCCGGCGTGCCGAGCCGCTCTGCAACCTCGACGAGCCGCAGCGAATTAGACGAATTGGGCGCGCCCACCACCAACACCAGATCGCAATCCTTGGCGAGTTCTTTGACCGCCGCCTGCCGGTTTGAGGTCGCGTAGCAAATGTCTTCGGCCTTGGGTCCGCTGATATTGGGATAGCGCCAGATCAGCGCATCGATCACCTCGCGCGTGTCATCCACGCTGAGTGTCGTCTGCGTGAGATATGCGAGCGGCTGATCCGAATCGAACGGCAGCTTGTCGACATCTTCGATGTTCTCAACCAGCGTCATCTGGCCCGGCTCAACCTGGCCCATGGTCCCGATCACTTCGGGGTGGCCCTCATGCCCGACAAAGATGATGTGGCGCCCTTTTTCAAGCTGACGCTCAGCCTGGCGGTGAACCTTGGAGACCAGCGGGCACGTCGCATCGACATAGACCATATTGCGCCGCTCGGCCTCTGCGGGCACCGATTTGGGCACGCCATGCGCGCTGAACACCACCGGCGCATCGGTTGGCACTTCGTCGAGCTCTTTGACAAAGATCGCGCCTTTGGCCTTCAGGCTCTCAACCACATATTTGTTGTGAACGATCTCATGGCGCACGTAGACGGGCGCTCCATAGCGCTCGAGCGCTTTCTCAACGATCTCGATGGCGCGATCCACCCCCGCACAAAAGCCACGCGGCGCAGCGATAAGAAGCTTGAGCGGCACGTCGGCAGAATGAGGAGCGACGCTGGATTCTGTAAAAGGCGCGTTCATGGCTGTTCCTCTAGCGCTTTACGCCCGGCCCCGCTAGGGCGTATGGCCTTTAAGCCTTCGGGCTGTTTCACCTTTGACGGACGGGTTTTTCAAGATGGTATTTCGCGCAGGTTTGCTGCCTTTGTTGCTTGGCTCGGTTGCGCTCGCTGGATGCGCCCGCGAGGGCGAGCTGGTGGTCAATCAGGGCGTCGGCATCACCGCGGTGCTTTCGAGCTGCCCCGCGGTGGGCATTCCCGATTACACCGGCGATATGACGACTTTTCGCAGCGCGGGCGATCGCAGCTATGCCAATCTCGATGTGAGCGCAGCGATCACCAATCTGCGTTCGACTTGCGACGAAAGCGGCGAGAAGGTCTACAGCGAGGCGACGTTTGATGTCGTGGCCCTGCGCAAAGACACCAGCGGCGCGCGCAGCGTGACCTTGCCCTACTTTGTGACTGTGCTGCGCGGTGGAAGCGCTGTGGTGACGAAGCGCGTGGGCCAGGTGACGCTCAATTTCGCTGATGGTTCAGCGCGCGCGCAAGCGAGCGGCAAGGCTGGCAGCTTTGTTGATCGCGCTGCGGCAACGCTGCCGGAAGACATTCGCGAAAAGATCACCCGGCGACGACGGGCAGGCGATGTCGACGCCGCGCTTGATCCGCTGGCGGCGCCCGAAGTGAAAGCGGCGATCCAGCGCACCAGTTTTGAGATGCTGATCGGCTTTCAACTGACCGAAGATCAACTGGCTTACAACGTTACGCGCTAAGGACGGCGAATTTTGCTCATGCGCTGCATCGCAGCCGCAAGCGCAATTGGCCATCCGCAGCGAGGCGATCCTTGATCGCTGATAGCGAGGAGATCGCGCCTTGATCGGGCGCGCAAACACTATGACTCAGACCCTGTATTCAACGTACACCGAGATTGTCGAAAGCGCGCTCACCCAGCTGGTGAGCGAAGGGGCGCTGCCCGAAGGCACGTCCTTTGCCAATGTCACCGTGGAGCCGCCGCGCGATGCAGCCCATGGCGATTTGGCGACCAACGCTGCGATGGTGCTCGCCAAACCCGCGAAGAGCAATCCGCGCGCGCTTGCCGAGCTGATCACCGCAAAGCTTGCCGCGCATCCCACGATTACCAGCGCCGAGATTGCCGGCCCCGGCTTTATCAATCTGCGCCTCGATCCGGCCGTTTGGCTGGACGAGCTTAAGGCGATTGCTGAGCTTGGCGATGATTATGGCCGCTCGGCCATGGGGGCAGGCACCACCGTCAATGTCGAATATGTCTCTGCGAACCCCACAGGGCCGATGCATATGGGCCATTGCCGCGGCGCCGTGGTGGGCGATGCCTTGTCGAACTTGCTCGAATTTGCGGGCCATGAGGTCACACGCGAGTATTATATCAACGACGCTGGCGGGCAGGTCGATACGCTCGCGCGCTCAGCGCATCTGAGATATCGCGAGGCATTGGGCGAGGATATCGGGGCTATCCCCGAAGGGCTCTATCCGGGCGATTATCTCGTGCCCGTTGGCCAAGCGCTCGCGCAGGATTTTGGCGATCAGTATGTGAGCGCTGAGGAGGCCGAATGGCTCGCCACCTTCCGCGCGGCTGCGGTCGCCAAGATGATGGACCTTATCAAGTCTGACCTCGCGATGCTGGGCATTCACCACGATGTCTTCGCCTCCGAAGCCGCCTTGCACGAGGCGGGCAAACCCGACGAGGCTGAGGCCTGGCTGCGCGAGCATGGCTTTGTCTATGATGGCGTGCTCGAAGCGCCCAAGGGCAAGGCCCCGCCTGAGGATTGGGAGCCGGTTGAGCTGCCATTGTTTCGCTCAACGCAGTTTGGCGATGATCAGGACCGCCCGATCAAAAAGTCCAACGGCAAATGGACCTATTTTGGCGCGGACCTCGCCTATCATATGCAAAAGGCGGATAAAGCCGACGCGCTGATCGATATCTGGGGCGCGGACCACGCCGGCACGGTCAAACGGATCAAGGCTGCGGTCGCTGCTTTGTCCGAGGGCAAGGGCGCGCCGACCCCATTTGATGTGAAGCTCGTGCAGATGGTCCAGCTCATGCGCGCGGGCGAACCGGTCAAAATGTCCAAGCGCTCGGGCAATTTCATCACCATCGCTGAAATGGTCGAAGAAGTGGGCCGCGACGTGGTGCGTTTCACCATGCTGACGCGCAAACCCGAGGCGCAGATGGAGTTTGACTTTGCCAAGGTCGTCGAGGCGTCCAAGGACAATCCGGTCTATTACGTCCAATATGCGCATGCCCGATTGCGGCGTTCCTTGCGCAAGGCGGCTGATGAGCACGGTTTTGCCCCCGATTCAGCGGCGCTCGATCGGCTGAGCGAGGATGAGCTTGCGCTGATTCGCCACGCTGCGCAGTTTCCACGCGAGATCGAAGCCGCCGCAAAGGCCCGCGAACCGCACCGGATCGCGTTCTATCTCTATGATCTCGCAGCGGATCTTCACGCGCTCTACACCGCTGGCAACAAAGACATAGAAAAACGCTTCATCGTGGAACAGGATAAGGCTTTGTCCGGAGCCAGACTTTTCCTTGGCGCTGCAATCGGGCAGGTCGTACGTAATGGTCTTGGCGTGCTCGGCGTTGAGGCTGTTGAATCGATGTGATCCGCTCCCGGCAGGGACAAGCGCATAAGACAGGGATATGAACCAGGCTGTGGTGATCGACGCCGAATTTGATGAGCTGGAGCCCGCTGATGGCGAGCTGGACCTGTCGAATGACGACAGCCTGCCCTGGCTCGAAGCGGATGAGGAAGGCACCGCTGGCGGCGGTGTTGATGCGGCGCAATTGTTTGGCTTTGTTGCGATCCTGCTTGTCTTGCTCGTCGGAACTGTGGGGGCCATTTGGTACTTCGCGAACCGCAACAGCGCACAGAATATCGTGGCTGATGGGAGCACCATCGAAGCGCCAGAAGGGCCTTACAAGGATCGCCCGGGGGATGAAGAGCGCGGCGGGCGTGTGGTGGAAGGCACCGGCAATGTCGCGCCGCAAGTGGCGCAGGGCGAGGTGACGGACAGTCAGATGGCCAGCGCGACGGGCGCTGGATCGGGCGATCAGGATCTCAATATCGCCATGCCTCCGATTGCCGGAGGAAGCGGGAGAAGCAATGCAGGCGGCGCGAATGTGAGCACGCCGAGCGCGACATCGGCAGAAGGGGGCGCAGCAAGCTCTGCCAAAGTGCCCGGGGCCCGCGCTTCTGAACAGGCAAAGCCCCCCGCCACTCAGACCCGCAAAGCCGCGCCTGCAAGCGGGCCAAGCGTGCAGCTTGCCGCTTACAGCACCCGATCGCGCGCTGAGCAGGGCTGGCGCGACATTTCAAGGCGTACATCAGCGCTCAAAGGGATGCGTTATCGGGTGGTTGAAGGTCAGGTCGATATTGGAACAGTCTATCGCCTCCAGGCGCTACCGGGAGATAAGGCGGCGGCCGACCGCCTGTGCAAGACGCTGAAATCTGAAGGGATTGACTGTCAGGTCAAGAATTGAGCGGACCGCTTTGCGCGCATGCGCAACGCGTCTTTACCCCGCTTTTCCCCGCGATGCATGGCTAGCGCGCTTGCCTGAGCACGGCCAACCTGTAACGCTCCTTTAATGATTCCCGCGATTTTCGGATTGTCCGGCCCGCAATTGACGGCTGATGAGCGCAGTTTCTTCCGCGAAGCTGATCCGGCTGGCTACGTTCTGTTCGCGCGCAATTGCGATGATCCCGAGCAGCTGCGCGCGCTGACCGACGATTTGCGCTCCATCCACGGGCGCGAACGGCTTTTGGTTTCGATCGATCAGGAAGGCGGGCGCGTGGCGCGGCTGCGACCGCCGCATTGGTCGGCCTATCCCGCCGGCGAAGCCTTCGATCATCTCTACCAGCTCGCCCCGGCGAGCGCGATTGAAGCGGCTCGGGTCAACGCGCATGCGATGGCGCTTGAGTTGGCGGCGATGGGGATCACGGTCGATTTTCACCCACCGCTCGATCTGCGTCAGCCGGGCGCGCATGATGTGATCGGTGACCGGGCGCTGGGCGCTGACCCGATGCAGATCGCAGCGATTGGCCGCGCCATGCTCGATGGGCTGGCGGCGGGCGGAGTGACGGGTTGCATCAAGCATATGCCGGGCCACGGGCGCTCGATGGTGGATACGCACAAGGAAGTGCCGACCGTGCACGAAAGCGCGGACGAGCTGGCGCGCGACGTCGCGCCCTTCCGCTCGCTCAATCACGCGCTCATCGGGATGACGGGGCACCTCATCTTCCCGGCCTGGGATGCTGAGAACCCCGCCACGCTCTCGCATACGATCATCCGCAAGATTATCCGCGAGGCGATCGGCTTTGATGGGCTTTTGCTGACAGACGACATCGATATGGAAGCCTTGAGCGACACGATCCCTGAACGCTCCAAACGCGCGCAGGCGGCCGGGTGTGACATCATCCTCAATTGCTGGGCCAAGCTGGACGATATGCAAGGCATTTGCGAGGCGCTCGCGCCAATGTCGCCGCAAACCCGCACGCGACTCGATCGCGCTTTGGAGCCGACGCGGATCGCTGAGAGCATTCCGGGTGCACAGGCCGATCTGCTCGCCAAGCGCGATGCCTTGCTGGCGCTTTCAGGAGAGCCTGCATGAGGGACGAGGCGCCCGAGACCCCGGCGATCGGCCCGGAGGAGGCGGGTGCTGCTCCTGGTGCTGGTTCAGCGGCGGCGACGAGCGATGGCTTCATGTTCGCAGGCGACGCGACAAAGAAGCGTGAAGAACCCACCGCGCGCGACACAGCACTCTATCTCGAGCTTGATGGCTGGGAAGGGCCGCTTGATCTCCTGCTTGATCTTGCGCGGCGCCAGAAGGTTGATCTGCGCGCTATTTCGATCCTTGCGCTGGTTGACCAATACCTCACCTATATCGAGCGCGCGCAAGACCTGAAACTGGAGCTGGCGGCGGATTATCTCGTGATGGCGGCTTGGCTCGCTTATCTCAAATCCGCGCTGCTGCTGCCCAAGGAAGAGCAGGAGGACCCGAGCCCTGAAGAGCTTGCGCTGCGTTTGCAGCTTCGGCTTCAACGGCTGGGAGCGATGCGCGAGGCGGCGGCGCGGCTGATGGCGCGCGATCGGATCGGACGCGATATCTTCCTTCGCGGAGCGCCTGAAGGGCTGCGGATTGATCGCAAGACCGCTTGGAAATCAGACACCTATTCGCTCATTCAAGCCTATGGGCAGGTCAAGGCGCGCACCGCTCCGCGGATCTATCATGTGGCGGATCGCCCGGTGATGACGTTGGATAGCGCGCTGGATCGGGTTTCCGCGATGCTCGGCGTCACGCTTGATTGGATGGATATCCGGGATTTCCTGCCCCCGCATGCCGAGCCCAGCCTGCGCCGCTCGGCGCTAGCGTCCAGCTTTGTTGCCGCGCTTGAGCTGGCTCGGATCGGGCGCGCGGAGATCGCGCAGGATGAGGCCTTTGCCCCCTTGCGCATCCGCCGGCTGAAAGAGAGCGCGCCGCGATGAGTGAAGATCCGGCGAGCCAAGGAGCGGTGGGCGAAGATGCGGTGGCCGCGGACAAAGTGCCAAGCTGCGATGTGGCGCCCGATGCTGAGGCAGACGCGGTCGTGCGCGCGCTCGAAGCGACGCTGTTTGCCGCGGAAGAGCCTTTGAGCATCGATGCGCTTGCAGCGCATTTGGGAGGGCTTGAGACAACGGCTGTGCGCGAGGGGCTGAAGGCGCTTTCGGCGCATTATGCCGCGCGCGGGGTCCATCTTGTTGAACGCGGCAAGCGCTGGCATTTCGAGACCGCGCCAGATTTGGCGCATCTGCTGCGGCGTGAGCGCGAAGAGGTCCGCCGATTGAGCCGCGCAGCCACTGAAGTGCTCGCAATCGTCGCTTATCATGAGCCTGTCAGCCGCGCCGAGATCGAATCGATCCGCGGCGTGCAGACCGCCAAAGGCACGCTTGATGTCTTGCTCGAGGCAGGCTGGATCAGGCTCGCTGGCAGGCGCGAGGTGCCCGGCCGCCCGGTGATTTACGCGACCACGCCTGAGTTTCTCGATCACTTCGGCTTGGCCTCGCGCCGCGATCTGCCCGGCATTGACGAACTGCGCGCAGCAGGGCTACTCGATCCGGTTGATGAGGCGCTCGAAGACGCGATGAGCGCGAGCGAGGAGGAGGGCGATGCAAGCGAGGAATCATGCGAACCCGAGGCATGACTGGCGCAGCGGCGCGTTCGCCCCTATATTGGCCTCATAGATAGTAACGAAAGAGCGTCCCCATGGGTCTTAGCGTCTGGCAAATCGCGATCATCGCTGTCGTCATCCTCGTCCTGTTTGGGCGCGGCCGCATCTCGGAAATGATGGGCGATTTTGGCAAAGGTATCTCGAGCTTCAAGAAAGGCATGAACGAGGACGTCGAAGAAACGCCCGCTGCCAATGCTCAGATCGAAGCGCCCGCAAAAGAGGCGAGCGCGACGGAGAAAACGGCTGAAAAGGCCGCTGAGACAGGCGACACCGCAAGCTCGTAAGCCCGCAACAGGAGGCCCACAGCGCAAGGTGGGCGGCCCTTTATGTTCGATATCGGAGCCCTTGAACTGCTCGTCATCGTGATTGTCGCGGTGATCATTATCGGGCCCAAGGATATGCCGTTAGCGATGCGCGCCGCGGGCCGCTGGATTGGCAAGGTGCGCAAGGTTTCCGCGCATTTCCGCACCGGTATCGATGCAATGGTGCGAGAAGCTGAGCTTGAGGACATGGAGAAGCAGTGGAAGGCGCGCAATGAGGAGATCATGCGCCAAAGCGCTGAGGCAGCGGAGAAAGACGCAGGCCAGCCGGTGATGACAGGCCCGCCGCCTGCGGCTGCATCCAAGGGCGATGCTGGGCCCCTACCGAGTGCAGCGCCGAGCGCACCTGCGAGCGCACCGCCAATTGCTCCAGCCCCGCCACCGCCGCCCGCGCCGCAGACCCCGCCAAGCCCGCAAGAAGCGAGCGAGTGAGCCCGGAATCATGGCGTTCGAAATCAAGGACATCGATGAGAGCAAGGCTCCGCTGCTTGATCACCTGATCGAGTTGCGCACCCGGCTTATGCGCGCGATCGCTGCGCTGGTTGTTGCCTTTGGCGTGTGCCTTTATTTCGCTGATCCGATCCTCGGCTTTCTGGTGCAGCCATTGCGCGATGCGTTCCCCGATGGCGAAGGCAAACTGATCTTCACCAAGCTGCCGGAGATTTTCTTCGTTGAGATCAAGGTCGCGCTGTTTGCAGGCTTTGTGGTGAGCTTCCCGATCATTGCAAACCAGCTCTGGGCGTTTGTCGCGCCGGGGCTGTATGCCAATGAAAAGAAGGCTTTCCTGCCGTTTCTCTTCGCAACGCCGGCGCTGTTCTTGGGCGGAGCGGCGCTGGCTTATTATATTGTTATGCCGATCGCCTTTGTGTGGTTTCTTGGCTTTGGCGGGGATCGCGGCGGGCTTGAGATCGAGGCGCTGCCAGCGGCGGGCGATTATCTCGGTCTCGTCATGCAGTTCATTCTCGCCTTTGGCCTCACCTTCTTGCTGCCAGTTCTGCTGCTGCTCCTGAACCGCGCCGGCATCGTTACCCGTGCGCAGCTCGCCGTTGCGCGGCGCTATATCATTGTTGGCATCATGATCATTTCCGCGATCGTCACCCCGCCTGATCCGGGCACGATGGTCTTGCTCGCAGTGCCGCTCTTGCTTTTGTTTGAGGGCTCGCTGCTCTTGATGCGCCTGCAGGAAAAGAAGACCGCTGATGAGGGTGTGGGCGACGAAGCGGCCGAGACGGAGACGACCGCTTAGCGGTCCAGCACCTTTTCGCCGCCGATCCACACTTCGCTGATTTGCGTTGCGCGAATATCGCTCGGGCTCGCCAGCATCAGATCGCGATCCACCAGCAAAAAGTCCGCGCGCTCCCCTGGGATGAGCCTCCCAAACCGACCCTCGCCAAAGCCTGCATAGGCGGCATCGGCCGTGTAGGCTCGCAGCGCTTGCTCCCGGCTCACCGTTTCGCTTGGCCACCAGCCGCCAAAGGGCTCTCCATTGGCATCGGTGCGGCTGATCGCAACGGCGATGCCGGCGAAGGGATCGGCGGGCTCCACCGGCGCATCAGAGCCGAAAGCCAACCGCCCGCCCGCTTTCAGGACGCTGCGCCAAGCATATGCCCCTTGCAAGCGATTGGGGCCGAGCCGGGCTTCTGCCATTAGCCTGTCTGAGGTCTGGTGGAGCGGCTGCATCGAGGCGATGATGCCGTGGCTGCCAAATCCAGGAATATCCATCGGATCAACGATCTGCGCGTGCTCGATGCGCCAGCGCCTGTCGCCCTTATAGGTTTCGGAAAGCTCTGCGATGGCCGACAAGACATCGGCGTTGGCCGCATCTCCGATCGCGTGGACCGCTGTCTGAAATCGATCGAGCGCGGCGCGGCTCATGAGATTGCGCAACTGTGCTCCGGTGAGCAGCGGCAGGCCGTGAACGCCCGGACGGTCAGCATAGGGGCTCTTAAGCACAGCCCCGCGCGAGCCGAGTGCGCCATCGAGATAGAGCTTGATCCCGCCCAGCCGCAGCCGATCCGCATAGAGCCACGGCGTGGGCGCAGGCCCGGCGATCAGTTCCATCGTCTCTAGACTGTTCGCATAAGCCATGATGCGTATTTTGAGCGCGCCAACATCGCCCGCGCGCCGGAATGTTTGCCAATCCTCGATTGAGGTGCCCATGTCAGCGACGGCGGTGACGCCATAGGCGATGAGCAATTCCTGCGCTTTGGCAAAGGCGGCGTCGCGATCCTCAGGGCGCGGCGCAGGGACGATTGTGTTGATGAGGTCCTTGGCCTTGTCCACGAACACGCCGCTTGGCGCGCCCGTCGCATCCCGGATCATCTCCCCGCCTTCGGGCACTGGTGTTTCACCGGTCACGCCGGCCAGCTCGATCGCCATGGAATTGGCCCAATTGGCGTGGCTGTCTGCGCGCTCAAGCCATACGGGGCGGTCCGAGACGGCAGTGTCCAGCTCTGCCGCGGTGGGGAAGCGCCCAAGCCCCCATTTCTCCTGATTCCAGCCGCGCCCCAGGATCCACGGGCGGCCCGGGTTGTCCTTGGCAAATTGAGCGATTTTGGCGAGCGCGTCTTCGAGGCTGGTTGTACCAGCAAGATCCAGCGTCAGCGCGCCAAAGCCGATGCCCATCACGTGGACATGGCCATCAATCATGCCGGGCAGCAAGAAGCGACCTTCGCCATCAACGCCATATTCGGTTTGCGGGCGCGGATCGCCGCGTTCGAGGATCTGCGTGACGGTCCCTTGATTATCGAAAATGAGACCGGTGAAGCGCTTGACCTCGCCCTCCTCGTCAATCGTTATCCCCTCGACATTGTCGACAAGCGTGTCAGCCAAAGCGGGGCTTGCGAAAAGGGAGAGGGCGAGGGCGACGGCGAGGGCGGCGCTGGTGATGGGGGCGGTGAACGTTCGGATCATGGCTGCACCTTCAGGAGCTCTTCGATTTTGCGAGGCGAGTGATGAGCGCGCTCGTATCGCTTCGCCCGCCGCCTTGCGCTTGAACATCGGCATAAAACTGATCGACAAGAGCGCTGATGGGCGCTGACAGGCCAAGCCGCTTCGCCTCATCAAGCGCATAGCCCAGATCCTTGCGCATCCAGTCGATCGCAAAGCCAAAATCAAACTCGTCCGCCGTCATCGTCGCCCAGCGATTGTCCATCTGCCAGCTCTGCGCCGCGCCGCCCGATATCGCCTCATAGGTCTTGTCGAGATCAAGCCCTGCGCCCTGCGCCAGCCGGATCGCCTCGGAGAGCCCGCCAAGCACGCCCGCAATGCACATCTGGTTGGCCATTTTCGCGGTCTGCCCTGCGCCCGCTGGCCCGACATGAACCATCGCTTTTGCATAGGGCTGCATCACGGGTTGCGCGCGCGCAAACGCAGCGTCGCTGCCGCCGCACATGATCGCCAATTGCCCGTTCACCGCGCCCGCTTCGCCGCCGCTGACAGGGGCATCGAGAAAGTCGATCCCGCGCTGTAAGCAAACCTCGTTCAAATGCCGCGCCATCGCGGCTGAGGTGGTGGTGTGGTCGATCAGCAAAGCGCCTTCGCGCAAAGTCTCCAGCGCCCCGTCGGCACCAGTGATGACGCTGGCGAGGTCTTCATCATTGCCCACGCAAGCGATAACGACATCGGCATCGCCCGCGGCGGCTGCGGGAGTGGAGACCGCTGAATAGGCAAAGCCTTCGCCTGACAGGCTCTCCCCCCATCGGATAGCGCGCGAGGCGGTGCGATTGTAGACCGTCACATCATGCCCAGCACGCACG
>JBCBOW010000002.1:0-20436 GCA_039821045.1 Pseudomonadota bacterium | reverse complement strand
GCCTGTCTCGCAATTCCTGCTCATTAGCCCGAAGGTTGGCGAGCGCTCGACGCGCGCGACGCTCCAGGTCACGGCCCCGATCAAGGTCATCGCGTAAAGTCGCAGTGCGATCGCGGATCTGCGGAACGGCGCTATCCAGCACAGCGCGCACATAGACGAGGTCCTTTAGCGAGCCTGGCTGCAAAGCGGACAACGCCAAGGGTCGGCGCGCATTGATCTGCAGTGCAGCGGTCAAACGCGCCAAGGGCTGTTGTCGGTCAGCCAAGCGTTGAGCCAAGCGCGCGCGCTCAACCTGCGCGAGCGAAAAGCGCGCTCTCGAGGCAACGATATCTGCCTGCGCGACTTGAATTTGCGCCGCTAGCGCAGCTGCTTCGCGCGCCGTACGAACTGCCGCTTCCTCAGCTTCCTCAGCCTCGCTAGCCAAGCGTGACGCGCGCGCTTGCGCGTCCGCGCTCGCCTGAGTGGCGCGTTCGAGCTGAGCTTCGGCTTCTTCGGCGGTTAGGACCGCGACATCCGACTGCGCACCGCCGTATGGCGTAGCAAGCAAGAATGCCACCAGGGCTGCACCGCATAGGGCGGGCCAGACGATCGCGCGGCCAAGCATGATGGTTAAGCGTTTGCCACAGTTTCACGCGCGATGATATGGGTGTCCGGCCAGGATCGCTGTGGCGCGATACAATTGCTCCATAAGCATTGCCCGCGCGAGCAAATGCGGCCAAGTCGCTGGGCCAAAAGCATAAAGCATGTCAGCCGCGCCGCGCTCTTCTTGCGAATGTCCATCTGCTGCCCCAAGCACAAAGCGCGTCTCGCGCGCGCCATCATCACGCCACCGGCCCAGGATTTGCGCAAACTCCTCGGAGGTGAGCGCCCTACCGCGCTCATCAAGGAGGACTGTCTTGCATGGGGTTTGAGGGTCGGCAACGCGCCCGCCGATTTCAGGCAGTTCGGTCATCTTCACCGGCCACGTAAGGCGCTTTTCATATCGCGCAACGAGCTGAGCTTCAGGCGAGCGAGCAATCTTTCCGCGGGCGATGATGTGCAGAAGAATTGGAAATGGTCCTCGGCCTGGTGCAAAACTATTTTTAGGGCGGCTCGCACGTGCCCTGGAGCTGCAGTCTCAACTTTGAGAGCAACTCCGACAACGCTCACCAAGTCAGGCTAGCAATAGAGCTAAGACGCTGCCGCTTCTCCACTCTCGAACGACCACATGCGCTCCAGATTGTAGAAACTTCGCACCTCAGGGCGGAAGAGATGAATGATCACATCGCCCGCATCGATCAGCACCCAATCGGCTTGCGAGAGACCCTCGATATGCACTGGGCCATGACCTGCTTGCTTCACTCTTTCGGCCAGCTTTTGCGCCATCGCCGCGACTTGCCGGGTAGAGCGACCGCTCGCGATCACCATGTAATCCGCAACCGAGCTTTTGCCTTCAAGCGGAATTGATACCACATCGAGGGCCTGATCATCGTCCAGCTGAGCCAGAACCAGATCGTGCAGTTCGTCTTCGCTCCCCTTAGCGGCCATAGGCACCGGTGAGGCAGCGGCTAAAAGCGTGTGAGCCTGTGTCATAGACAAGCAAATTTCTCCAGATTTCAGAACAATGAAGATATGGGATGCGCCGCAAAACGGACAAGGGAATGAGCAAGAGAGCCACGGCCCTCATGCGTCTTCCCAACTTTCAATGCGGCGAAATGTCAGCCTATCACGCGGCGCGGTAGCGCGGCTCTTTTGTAAAGAGCCATCACGACCCTGCCCCAGAAGCTCTGAGGCCCATTCCGCATCTGCACGGCGAATGGCCGTGGCCGAGCGGTGGTCTGGATCGAAACGCAATAACACCAGGGCCGGTGCGCTCCATTGCCCCCGTTTCCGAAAACTGGCCGCAGGCACACGATAGCGCCTGAGCCAGGCCATGGCGGGGCTCGTCATGGCGTCTGCGTTATAACCGGGGCGTGCAATCACTGCAATTGGCATGGTTCGCGCGATCGTACGCCAGCCCCGCCAAAGATGGAACTGAGCGAGGTTGTCAGCCCCCATAAGCCACACAAATCTGCGCTTCGGATAGCGTCTGGTGAGCTTTTTCAGACTATCCACAGTGTAGCGCGTATCGAGCTCCAATTCGATTGCCGTTGGCACGATCGGAGAGCGCCGCGATAAGTTCTCTGCGGAGCGCAAACGCGCTCGCAGGCTCGCCATATCATCGCTCGGCTTGAGGGGATTACCCGGCGAGACAAGCCACCAGACCTCATCCAGTCCGAGCGCATCGATTGTGAACCGCGTGATACGACGATGCCCGCCATGCGCAGGATTAAAGCTGCCGCCAAGGAGCCCGGTTAGATTCACGATGTGAAGATCAATCGAACTGACACGAAAGGTTAAGGCCGCGTTTGGCCGCTTCCGCGAACTTGCCATTTGTAGGTCGTTAGCCCTTCGAGCGCTACCGGCCCGCGTGCATGCAATCGTCCAGTGGCGATCCCGATTTCCGCGCCCAGGCCAAACTCACTACCATCCGCAAATTGCGTCGACGCATTGTGCATGACAATCGCGCTGTCGACCTCAGCTAGGAAGCGCTCAGCTGCCGCTTGATCATCGGTAATAATGGCGTCGGTGTGATCTGAGGAGTGGCGCGCAATATGCGTCATTGCATCATCAAGCCCCTCAACCATCGCTGCCGATGCGACAGCGTCGAGATACTCAGTTCCCCAGTCATTAGCGCTGGCAAGAACAACCCGTGCGTCAAGCGCTTGGACCTGTTCGTCGCCGCGAACTTCGCATCCCGCTTCAATCAGCGCCCGCACCAACTCGGCCTTTTCCGGAAAGTCAGCGTCAATCAATACGGTTTCGAGCGCGCCACAGACCCCTGTCCGTCTTAGCTTGGCATTGAGGACAATCTGCCGCGCCATCTCGGGGTTCGCTTTGGAGTGAACATAGGTGTGGCACACGCCGTCCAGATGCGCGAGGACGGGAACACGCGCATCGCTTTGCACCCGCTCGACCAGACTACGACCACCGCGCGGCACGAGCATATCAATGAGACCGGCAGCGCGCAGCATAGCGCCAACTGCATTGCGATCTTGCGTTGGCACAAGCTGCACACATCCCGGCGGCACGCCACCCTCGCTTAAGCCGTCAACGAGTGCCTTGTGAATAGCGCCGTTGGAGCGAACCGCTTCGCTGCCGCCACGCAACATAACTGCATTTCCAGCGCGTACACACAAAGCCGCCGTGTCCGCTGTTACATTAGGACGGCTCTCATAAATCACACCGATGAGGCCAATGGGCACGCGCACGCGAGCGAGTTTAAGCCCGTTGTGAGGTTGCGCTTCATCAATGATCGCGCCGACAGGGTCGGGAAGCGCAGCGACCGCTTCCACACCGCTGGCCATCGACTCCAAGCGTTTCTCATCTAGCCGCAACCGATCAAGCATCGCACCTGACAGACCATTCGCCGTTCCTTCGGCTACATCCTCGGCATTCGCTGCCAGAATTGCTTGAGATGCAGCGCGCAAATGCTGTGCGGCGTGCTGTAATGCTTGAGCCTTTGATGCGCTGCTCATCAGCGCCAAACCATTTTGCGCATGTCGACCTTGAACAGCAAGTTCGCTGATCAATGTTTCAGGAGACACGCCATCAAAAGGCGATAGGGTTGAAAAACTGGATGCCATCCGTGTCCGATAGCAGCGTGAGCGTAGGATGTCAGCGCTTTGGAAAGCGTTTTGATTCGAAGCGGATGGTGTACCAGCTCAGGCCGAAATTGCGACAATTGCTTAACTTTTGCCAAGCCCAGGTAGAAGATTGCCTCAAGATGAACCATTCATCGCATTTTGGGTTCGGCTCAACGGTTACCGAGCGGTCTGGAATCGATTCCGTTAAGGTCTATTGGTACCTAAGCAGCTCCGGGGCAAAGAACACAACGCGGGGCCGCATTGTCTGATCAAGTAAGCAAGCCAACGCTGCAAGAGCGCGTACGTGACTGGTTTCCAGATCGCGAATTCTTCATGCGCTCGCAGGGGCAAGTTCGTTTCATCAAGATTTCATCACGGCTGCAGATCGGTGCTGCGATAGCGGCGGGTATAGTAACATTCGGTTGGGCCGCCTCGCTTGGAGTGATGGCTTGGAACCAATATATTGCTGAAGCTGATTTGGCCTCATTCCAACGCGAAAAAGCGGCTGTGGCTAAATCGCAAGAGCGCTTGGCCGCGTATGGCGATGATCTGAGCAAAGTTGCTGACGATCTCGATAAGCGCCAAGATGCCCTAGAGGCCATGTCCGAAATGCTGCCGGAAGAGATCCGTACGGTCGACACCAATGTCACCGACAGCTCTGAGGAAACGGCTGAGACGATCGAAAAAGTTGGCGCTTTGTTTCCGCAAGCTCTCGGTCTTGCGGAGATCGAAGCGCGCCAGCTCGCCTATGTTGAAAATATGACCCGTTTTGCTGACTGGCGTGCCGAACGCGCTGAGCGGGCTTTGCGCAAGCTGAACCTTGATCCGCGCGAGATTGCCCGCGCAACAGAAAAGACTGCCACCAAAGGCATGGGTGGTCCACTAGAGCTGCTGGCAACCTCCGTTGACGGTTCGCTAGATCCGCGTTTTGAGCGCCTAGGCCTTAGCCTTGCGCGGATGAATGTATTCGAGCGTGCGCTTCAAGGCGTGCCGCAGATTGTTCCTTCGGCAACAGGCCGGGTGACCTCGCCCTTCGGCTATCGCCGTGATCCGTTCACCGGTCGCAGTGCAATGCATTCAGGGATCGACTATGGTGGCCCGATCGGTTCGCCGATCTACGCCGCCGCGTCAGGCCGGGTGACCTTCGTCGGCTACAAATCAGGCTATGGCAAAACGGTCGATGTGACGCATGGCAACGGTATGATGACTCGCTATGCGCATTTGTCGCGTTTTGACGTAGCGCTGGGCGATCTGGTTGAGGCGGGCGAAACCATCGCCGGCCTTGGCAACACCGGGCGTTCCACTGGCCCGCATCTGCACTTCGAAGTTCGCATTAATGATCGCGCGGTCAATCCGCGCCCCTTCCTGGAGATCGCCCCCGATGTTCTCAAAGAAGCCCGCGGAGCCCGTCCGGTCCGCACCTCAGCCGCGCGCACCGGTAAAACCGCCCGTTAAAACGCAAGGAAGAGCAATGGCTGGAAACAACGCGACCTTCTCAGTTATCGGTTCTGATGTCGCAATCAAAGGCGATGTATCGGCTTCTGCCGATTTGCATGTTGACGGGATGATCGAAGGCGACATCAAATGCGCGAGCCTCGTTCAAGGCGAGACGAGCCACATCAACGGCGCTGTTATGGCGGAAACCGCGCGACTTTCCGGGAAGGTTGAGGGGTCGATCACGGCGCGCGAGCTCACAATCCTGAAGACCGCCAAAATACTCGGCGATGTGCATTATGACGCACTTACGATCGAGCAAGGCGCACAAGTCGACGGGCGGTTCGCGCCCAATGCGCAGCGTCAGGCTGTCAACACCACTGCGGCCGGCAAAGCCAAGCCTGATGATAAGGCAGCGCTTCAGATGGCGAGCTGAGACCGCGATGTCGGACGCTTGAAGCGCCGCTGAGCCTTAAGGTTTAAGCGGCGTTTTCTTTGGGCGTATAAATCGAGCGACTGCGTTGATGCGCCCGCGGGCTTACAACACCTCCGCGCGGAGCGCCTTTCGATCGAGCTTACCGATCAGGGTTTTGGGCAATTCATCGCGGATGATGACGGTGTCGACGCGCTCATGTTTTCCGATCCGCTCGTTCAGCCATGCCGCCAGCGCCTCGCTGCTTGATTGTACCCCTTCATTAAGCGTCACATAGGCACGCGGCACTTCGCCGCGATAGGCCTCGGGCACACCGATCACGAGCGCCTCTTTCACCGCATCATGCTCAAGGATCACGTCTTCGACCATACTTGGGAAGACTTTGAAGCCGCCCACCGAGATCATGTCTTTGATACGGTCGACAATTGAAAGGAACCCGTCATCGTCCATCTGAGCAACATCGCCAGTGCGAAGATAGTCCTTGCCCCCGCGAGTGACGAATGTCTCCGCGTATGCATCGGGCCGGTTCCAATAGCCCCGCATCACTTGCGGGCCATGGATCGCCAATTCTCCGGGCTCGCCATCAGGCGCAAGCATCGAGGGGTCTTCCTTGTCGAGCAGCAAAATCTCTGTGCCCGCCACAAGTTGACCGATAGTGCCGCGCTTGCGCGTTCCAGCATAAGGATTGACGGAAACCACGCCTGAGCTCTCCGTTAGGCCATAGCCTTCGACCAGGCGCACGCCTGTAGCTTCCTCGAATTTCGCGTGAACGGGGGCAGGCATCGGCGCACCGCCTGAGATGCACACTTTAAGCGAGGAGAGGTCCGTCTTTTCAAGATCTGGATGGTCAAGCATCGCTTGAAACATCGTCGGCACGCCCGGGAAACCGGTCGCACGGTGGCGCTCGATGGTCTGCAACACCTGCTTTGTCTCAAACCGCGGAACCATCGCGATCGACGCGCCGCTCGCAACGGCATGGTTCAGCAACGCTGTGTTGGCAAAGACATGAAAAAACGGCAACGCGCCCATGAAGACTTCATCACGCGGATTGTCGAACGGGTTGATCGCGGCCACTTGCTGGGCATTCATGGTCAGCTGACTATGACCTAGCATCGCGCCTTTAGGTCGCCCGGTTGTGCCGCCAGTGTATTGCAGGAGGGCCAGATCTTCATTGGGATCAAGCTCCACCAGCGGCCCAGCGTCGCCTGCCTGCCATGCCTCGAAACTCCATGGCGCTTGCAGCTGCGACCAGTTCTTTATCTGTGGCCCCCAAGCAACCTTTGCGATCTGGCTACGCTTGAAGAGCTTCATCGCCGCGCTCTTCACAAAGGGGAGCATTTCAGCGAGTTGCCCGACGACCAGGGTCTCAAGCTCCGATGTCTCGAGCACCTTTGCGGCGGTGTCGTAAAGCTCTGGCACATCGAGCGTCACCAAAACGCGGGTTCCGCTATCTTCAACCTGCCAGGCGAGCTCTTCGACCGAATACAGTGGTGAGAAATTAGCGACGATGGCGCCGGCCATCATCGCGCCATAATAGCCCGCCGCATAGATCGGTACGTTGGGCAAAAACAGGCCAACCCGGTCACCTTTCTCGATCCCCATCTCGGCAAGGCCAGCGGCAAACCGGTTCGCCGCTTCGAATACTTCCGCATAGGTGTATGTGCGGCCAAGGAAGTGAAGGAATGGCGCAGAAGGATCGCTGCGCACCGTGCGCGCGAACATCTCTGGCAGTGTCATCGGCTTGAAAGTTGCGGTCCACGGCGTGGGATGATGGTAATCGGCGGCGAGCGACGCGTTGTTAACATTCATGTTAGTAGCCATGGATGATCCCTTGGCCCGGCACAAGCGAAACCCCGTCGGTTCCGTACAATTCTGGCTTTGGGCATGGCGCGAAAAGCGCCAAGGCGACCCCATGCCTCAAACGAAAAGGGCGACTTTCTGCCGCCCTCTTACCCTCCCTTTATTGTGAAGAGCCCTCGCTCTCTTCATCGCTCGTCGTCGCGGGCGTTTCAGTGATCCCGTCGCCCTCTTCACCAGGTGCGGGCGGAGGCTCCGCGAAAGCTTCGTTCGGCTCGGGAGCGACACCGCTCTCCTCAGCTTCACGCTTGGCGGCGAGCCATGCTTCAGCTTCGGCTTCTTGTGCTGCTTCAGCCGCTGCTTTGGCGTTCGCCTCGCGCTCAGCACGAAGTTCTTCGATCAGCTTGTCCTTGTCGCTGCGGCCATCATCCGGGGTCGCTTCCGCTTCTTCAACCAGGCCGGCGCGCTTAGCCGCTTTTGCCACGACGGCATCAAGCTCACGTTGTGAACATAGGCCCAGTGTCACGGGATCCTTCGGCTGGATGTTCTGGATGTTCCAATGCGTGCGATCGCGGATTGCCCCGATCGTGTTGCGCGTAGTCCCGATCAGTTTGGAAATCTGGGCGTCCGAAACCTCAGGGTGATTGCGAAGGACCCAGGCAATTCCATCCGGCTTGTCCTGCCGCTTTGACACAGGCGTGTAACGCGGGCCTTTGGTACGCGTCACTTCGACCGGGGCCTTATGCATCTTGAGCGAATAAGCTGGGTCGTTCTGACCCTTCTCGATCTCATCGAGCGTTAGTTCGCCAGCGTGAACTGGATCGCGGCCCGTGTATTTCGAGCCCGCCAAATCGTCTGCCATCGCTTGCACTTCAAGGATATGCAGCCCGCAGAATTCGGCGATTTGGTCAAATGACAAACCAGTGTGATCAACAAGCCAAGTGGCGGTGGCGTGCGGCATCAGCGGGGTTGGCTGATCCTTTTGGGCCATGAAAAATCTCCGTAGAAAATAGAAGGGCCGCCCCTTTCGGAGCGGCCGCTGCCGGTCGTCAGATAGGCGAAACGCGGCCAAACGGCAAGGGAAAGGCTCGCATGCTCCATGGGCACGCCGCAACGGTGTCGATTCTGAACAAGGAGCATGGGCAAACCTCGTGGCAATGAACTCTCGAAGGAGGGACACGAGATGAAACGCACGATTACTACGATGCTGGTCATAGCAGCGCTTTTGGCCCCGACGACCGCATTCGCGAAAAAGGGCTATGTCGACCTTGGTTGGCGTCCGCCCACGAGCGATGAGCTTTCTAAGCGCAAGGCTTTTGAGAATGCTAAGGGGTCCTGGTCCAAGAAAGACGGCGCAAATGAGATGTATATGTGCCTAATGCTCTGGGCGTTTTGGGGTATGGCCGCGCGCGAAGGAGATGACACCGTGCCCTCGGTTGCAGGGGACCTAACCTATTCCTTTGCCGATGCGCAAATGCTTCACTTCGCGAACGCGCTGCTCCAATCGCGTAATGGTGCTAGCGATGAAGCGCTCGGGCGAGCGATCATAAGCGGATACAATGCCATCATGAAGTCGGCGGGGGACGATATCGGCGACAAGAACTGGCACAAATTGCTGGGCAAGTGTTATGTCCACCCCAATCGCTGGGATTTTGATCCAAGTGCAACCCTTACTGGACCCGACTTTTTGAGTAAGGTCCTTGATCTGCGGGTTCAACCGATGACCCCGCCTTATGTAAAGGACCGGGCACTGCGCGCACGTTACGATGCCTTGATCAAGCAAAAGAAGTTCCTTGAGGCGGCCAATCTCGGCACGCGTGAACACGTCGCCGGGCGCAAGACAACGATTTACTGGAACGAAGTCAAGGCGCTCGCCGAGATCGTCGTTTACGATGGCAAAGGAGCGCTGCTGGATGAAGCGCTGCTGATTGAACTCGAGAAAAGTTGGTATCCAAAACACAAGCGGAAGTGGGCAAGCAATCTGCTTATGCAAAAGCGAGGGCAGCCAGCACAACTCAACACATGGCAATCGACGCTCGACAAGGTGCCGGGCTGGGCCAAGCAGCAAAAGGACGATTACTTGTACGGCAAGCGCAAGGAAGCACCTTGCAACATTTGGGTGACGATTGGCTGCAATCAGTGAAGTGGGGTACCGCGCGAGCCGGTCAAGCAGGGAATCTCAGAATTCGAGCACTGGCGGCGTTTGCAAGGACACGCACTCTTCTTCCTCGAGTGCGACCAGGCCATGGAGAAATTGGCGCGTCGCCGCTTCCCAACTGAAGCCCGCGCCATACTGCGCGCATGTTTCACGATCGCAATAGCGCGCCGCGTCGATCGCGCGATCAAGCTCGTCAGACATCGCACCGACGTGATCGGTGAGTACATCGAGTGGACCTGGGACTGGATAGGCGGCGACTGGCGTGCCGCAAGCGAGTGCTTCGATCATGACCAGTCCGAAGGTATCAGTCTTGCTCGGGAAAACAAAAACGTCGGCCCCAGCATAGCATCCTGCCAAGTCGCGCCCGGTGCGCTTGCCGAGGAAAAGCGCATTAGGGAAACGGGCCTCTAGCCCTTCTCGCGCTGGGCCGTCACCAACGACAACCTTTGTCCCGGGATAGTCGCTTGTGAGAAACGCTTCGATGTTCTTCTCTACGGCGATGCGCCCGACGTAGAGAAGGATCGGGCCCTCGAGCTCAGCGTATTCCGGAGGCGGCGGCGCATCAGGCGAGAAGCAGGAGAGATCGACCCCGCGGCTCCAATGCGTCAAATGCGCAAGCCCCTGGTCGCGCAGCTGCGCGCGGATCGTCTCCGTTGCAACCATGATCTGCTGGGCTGGCCGATGGAACCAGCGAATGTAGGGCCAAAAGGCGCTGGTTGGCAGGCCGGTGCGGCGCGACAAGTAATCGGGAAATTGCGTGTGATACGCTGTCGTGAACGGGACTTTGCGATTGAGGCAATAGCGCCTCGCGGCAAACCCCAGCGGGCCTTCGGTTGCAATATGGACCGCTTCGGGCGCGATCTTCGCGAGCTGGCGGCCCACTGCCCCCGGAGCCGTCAGAGCTAAGCGGATCTCGGGATAGGTCGGCGCAGGGAAAGAACGGTATTGTTCAGGCGAGATAACAGTCACCTCGTGGCCCCAACCGCGCAAAACCTCCGCAGTCGTCGACAAAGTGCGCACGACACCATTCGTTTGCGGATGCCAAGCGTCCGTCACAATCGCGATCGAGTGCGGCAGGCGAGAAGGATTTTGCGAGTGCAACCCGTTCAGATTGGGTGATGGCGCAGGCGAGGCGTCCCGATCCTCAATGCGCTGAGGCCGGTTCACGCCGCTTCCCGTTCCCGATCATTCGAGCCCGGCGTCGGTTGCGCTTTGGGTTCGGCATCAAGCTCTAACGCGGCTTGCGCCTCCGCCAGCTCAGCGCTGTCCTTCTCGGCCTTCTTGCGCGCGAGGATGACGTCAGCCCAATCAAGGATTTCCATGCGTCCGTCATGATGCTCGACCAGCGCGTTGCATCCCTCGACCCAGTCGCCATCGTTCCAGTATTCGATGCGCTTGCCGTCGTGATCAAACTCGCGGAATTCTGCCGTGTGAATGTGGCCGCAAACGACGCCATCGACGCCGCGCTCCCCCGCAGCCTTGGCGACGACTTCTTCATACTTGCCGATGAATTCGACTGCGTTTTTGACTTTGTGCTTGGCGGCTTTGGACAGCGACCAATAGGGCTTACCCATTGCCTTGCGCACCCAGTTCACGGCGACATTCAAACGCATGACGGTGTGGTAGGCCCAGTCCCCAACAAAGGCGAGCCAACGGTGCGAAAGCATCACCGCATCAAATTCATCGCCGTGGAGCACCATCAGGCGGCGGCCGTCTGCGGTTACATGAAAGGCTGCGCGGCGGATTTCGATGCCACCAAAGTTCAGCCCGGTGAACTGACGGAACATCTCATCATGGTTGCCCGGAATGTAGATGATTTTGGTGCCGCGCTTGGCACGCTTGAGAATGCGCCAAACGATGTCGTTATGCGCAGCGGGCCAGTAGAACTTTTTCTTCAAGCGCCAGCCATCGATGATGTCTCCGACAAGATACATCACTTCGCTGTCATTGCGATCAAGGAAATCGATCAGCATGTCAGCGTTGCAGCCGCGGGTGCCCAAGTGGACGTCACTGATCCAGATTGTGCGATAGCTCGCACGCTCCGGGCCCCCGTTTTCCGGGCTTGCGGGCTCGGGCGTTTTCGGCGGGGTCAGCGGAAGGTTGGCAACATTGCCAATGATGGGGTCATTCTCCGCCAAATTCTGCGGCAACATGAAATCACTCATGGAAAGTCCTTCGACTTTGCTCCTGATATTCGAACGCCCATGACAGTGAATTGTTACACGCGATTCACAGCGGCATGACGGTTTTGCGTAAATCCACAGTCGTGTTACGGCCATGTTGCACTGCAGCATGACACTCGAGCTCAATACAACAACAATACGACAGGATGGTCGCATTTCAAGCGTTGTGCGGGCGTAAAGTCACCTGAAGGGAATAAAGCCCGGCAGATTCTCGATCCGCTCGAGCCAGGGCTGAAGATTCTGAAAGTCGCTCAGCTGAAATCCGCCCTGATCGGCAACGCTACTGTATGGGTAGAGGATCAGATCAGCCAGCGTCACCGCATCTCCGCACAAAAAGTCCCAGTGCGCCAGATGCTCGTCCAAAAGCCCAAGTGCCGCTTCGCCACTGGCTCTTTTGCCAGGGATCAAGGTGCGCTGATCTGGGTCCAGATCGGCTTCGCCAACGAAATGCAGCCAAAAGCGCAACGTGGCGACGTTTGGTTCGTGATTGTATTGCTCAAAGAACATCCAGCGCAAAGTGTCAGCTTGTGCGAAGCGGTCTTCGGGGATCAGTGCCGAACCGCTGGCGAGATACCAGCATGCAGCGTTGCTCTCCGGCAGAAACTGCGCACCCTCTCCGTCGCCAATCTGCAAAACCGGAATGCGCCCATTGGCGTTTACAGAGCGAACAAATTCGGGCGTGCGCGTCTCCCCTCGGCGGATATCGTACTGTTTGATCGTAAGAGGCAGGCCAAGAAGTGCGGCTGTCAGCTTGATCTTATGACAATTGCCGCTGCACGGATCCTCATGCAGCGTAAGTGCGTCACCCACCGGCGACCTCCAACATGATCTTCCCGACATGCTCGCCCGCTTCCATCCGAGCATGCGCGGCAGAAGCCTCAGACAGAGGAAAGGTCTGATCCATCACGGGGCTAAGCTGTCCGCTAGTGAAAAGCGGCCATGCGTTCGCCGCGATCTCATCGGCAAGCGCGGCTTTGAAAGCGTCTGTGCGCGGGCGCAGGGTGGAGCCCGTGAGCGTCAGGCGGCGCATCATGATAAGCGGGATGAACAGCTCCGCCTTGGCCCCGCCCAGTACAGCGATCGTCACATGCCGCCCATCTTCAGCTAAGCATCGCAGATTGCGCGGGACATAATCGCCCGAAACCATATCGAGTACGATGTCGACGCCTTTGCCGCTTGTGAACGCAAGCGCGGCTTCGACGAAATCTGCCTCGCGATAGTTCACTGCAAGATCAGCACCTACGCTGCGCGCGGCCTCGCACTTGGCCTCATCCCCGCATGTTGCGATTACTTTTATGTCGAACGCCTTGGCGAGCATGATCGCCATTGTGCCGATGCCCGACGTCCCACCGTGTACAAGCAAGGTCTCGCCATCGCGCGCCATTCCGCGTTCAAATACGTTATGCCATACCGTGAAAAGCGTTTCGGGGAGTGCAGCGGCCATCTTGAGCGGCATGTCATCAGGCACAGGCAGGCAATGCTGCCAAGGCGCCGTGCAGTATTCTGCGTAGCCACCACCCGGTGTCAGTGCGGCGACCCGCGCGCCAAGCATCTCAGGAGGAACATCCGCTCCGGTGCCGACCACTTCGCCGGCCACTTCGAGCCCCAGGATTGGCGATGCTCCGGGGGGCGGCGGATAAGCGCCGGCCCGCTGTAAACAATCCGGGCGGTTCACCCCAGCGTATGCGACGCGGATGAGCACATCATTTGCGCCGGTCCCAGGTGTCTCCGTCGAACCAATGGACAACACCTCAGGTCCGCCGGGCCCGCTCATATTGATCGCCTGCATCGCCTGTGGAACGGTCTGTGACAGTGCGGCTGATTGCTCTGCTTTGTTCATTGACCCCGAAGTCTCCGAAATGCCCCTTTGCCACAACAACATGGTCGATTGGCGGTGATCGGCCCACCGAATAGCTATCTCGTGGATTGACAGCAAGCAGTGTGGACGAGATGGTTAGCGCGATGGATGATGATCCGCGCCCGAGTCTTTCCAAAGACGCCGCAGAGCAGCTCGCAAGCGAGGACCTCGGCCCCTACTCGCAAAATGAATTGGCAAAGCGCATCGCGCTGCTCGAAGCGGAAATCGCCCGAGTAAAGGCACACAGTGATCAAGCAAATGCGACACGGGCGGCAGCTGATGCGCTGTTTGGAGGCGGGCAAGCATGAAGCGAACCGGTTTTTCCCTCAGCCCGATGCTCACTGCGGATTCGCAATCGCGCGGCATCGTCCTACATTGCTCTAATGACCTCTCGCCCGCCCTCAGTCTAAGGGCACTCTTCTGACCCTCCCAAACAGGCCGACTTCATGCCCAGTTTTGCCCAAAACCTCGAACGGACACTCCATAATGCGCTTGGCAACGCCTCTGAGCGCCGTCACGAATACGCGACTCTAGAGCACTTGTTGCTCGCCCTGATTGATGACGAAGATGCAGCCCAAGTCATGGGTGCGTGCGGGGTGGATCTGGCAGAACTCGGCGATGTGGTGAAACAGTATCTTGATCATGAATACCAGTCGCTCAAAACAGAGGACAATGCAGATCCGCAGCCGACAGCGGGCTTCCAGCGCGTAATCCAGCGCGCGATTTTGCATGTGCAGTCTTCGGGCAAAGACACAGTTACTGGCGCGAACGTCCTTGTCGCGCTGTTTTCGGAGCGGGATAGTTATGCCGTCTATTTCCTCCAACAGCAGGATATGAGCCGCTTGGATGCCGTGAGCTATATCAGCCATGGGATTGGGAAGGGTGGCCGTCAGATCGAGTCTAAGAATCCGCAAGGCGCGGATGAGGCTGGAGACGAAACCACCGAGAAAGCCAAGGGCGACGGCAATAAGAAAGAAACCGCGCTTGATCAGTTCACCGTCAATCTCAATGCCAAGGCGGAGGCTGGCAAAGTCGACCCGCTGATCGGCCGTGGCCCTGAAGTGGATCGCACTGTCCAGATCCTGTGCCGCCGCTCGAAGAACAACCCGCTCTATGTCGGCGATCCCGGCGTCGGCAAAACCGCGATAGCCGAAGGGCTCGCGCGTAAGATTGTCGAAGGCGATGTGCCGGAGGTTTTGCAGGAAGCGGTGATCTATTCGCTCGATATGGGCGCGCTGCTCGCGGGCACTCGCTATCGCGGCGATTTCGAGGAGCGCTTGAAGCAAGTGGTTTCCGAGCTCGAAGGCATGCCGCATGCGGTTCTGTTCATCGACGAGATTCACACAGTTATCGGCGCTGGCGCGACCAGCGGCGGAGCAATGGACGCCTCGAACCTCTTGAAGCCCGCGCTCTCTGGCGGGACTATCCGCTGCATCGGCTCGACCACCTATAAAGAGTTCCGCAATCACTTTGAAAAGGACCGCGCCCTGTTGCGCCGTTTCCAGAAGATCGACGTGAACGAGCCGACGATCGAAGACACAGTGAAAATCCTGAAAGGCCTTCGCAGTGCGTTTGAAGAGCACCACAATGTGAAATACACGCCCGATGCGCTGAAAACGGCGGTCGAGCTCTCCGCTCGCTACATCAATGATCGCAAACTGCCCGACAAAGCCATCGACGTCATCGATGAAGTGGGCGCGATGCAGATGTTGGTGCCGCCAAGCCGTCGCAAGAAGAAGATCACTGCTAAGGAAATCGAGCAAGTGATCGCGACGATGGCGCGCATCCCGCCGAAGTCAGTCAGCAAGGACGACAAGAAAGCGCTCGAAAATCTCGAACGCGATCTCAAACATGTGGTCTTCGGCCAGGACGAAGCAATCACGCGGCTTTCGACTGCGATGAAGCTGAGCCGTGCTGGCCTGCGCGATCCCGATAAGCCGATCGGCTCGTTCCTATTTAGCGGTCCCACTGGTGTCGGTAAGACCGAAGTCGCGCGCCAGCTCGCGAGCATCATGGGGATTGAGCTTAAGCGCTTCGACATGTCCGAGTATATGGAGCGCCACAGCGTCTCGCGCCTCATCGGCGCACCTCCGGGCTATGTGGGCTATGATCAAGGCGGTCTGCTCACCGACGCTGTCGATCAGAACCCGCATTGCGTGCTGCTGCTCGACGAGATTGAGAAGGCGCACCCCGATCTATTCAACATCCTTTTGCAGGTGATGGATAATGGCCGTCTGACCGACCACCACGGCAAGACCGTCGACTTCCGCAATGTCGTTCTCATCATGACAACCAATGCAGGCGCTGCCGACATGGCGCGTCAGGGCATAGGCTTTGGCGATGTGTCGAAGGAAGATGCAGGCTCCGAAGCGGTGAAAAAGATGTTCACCCCGGAATTCCGCAACCGCCTCGATGCGATCGTTCCCTTTGCCTATCTCGGCAAGAGCACCGTTGCCCGTGTGGTCGACAAGTTTATCCTCGAGCTCGAATTGCAGCTGGCCGAGCAGAATGTTCATATTCAATTCGACAGCGATGCCCGCTCATGGCTCGCTGATAAGGGTTATGACAAGCTGTTTGGCGCGCGTCCGATGGGCCGCCTCATTCAGGATCGCATCAAGCAGCCGCTCGCGGAAGAGCTTTTGTTCGGCAAGCTTGCTGATGGCGGCGAGGTGCATGTGACAATCAAGGATGGCAAGCCAAGCTTTGAGCTCACCCCCGCTCCGCCAAAAACACAAAAGCGCACAGCACCAAAGGCCAAGACTGTTGCGAAGAAGAAACCAGTGGCGAAAAAGTCACCGCCTGCCAAACAAGGCAATCCCAAGCCGGAAGCCTCAGGCAGCGACAAAGACAGCTAGGCTTTTCGCAGCATCGCTGGCCTTTGAGCCAAAAATGTGATTGATCGGCCCCTCAGAGCTAAACTTTGAGGGGCTTTTCTATGTCTGCATTTCGAACTCGTTTTCTGATTTCCGCACTGGCTGCGAGCGCCTTTGTCGCGGCCGCGCCGCTCGCGGCTGACTCGCATTCGGAAAAAAAGGAGGAAGACGGGCCAGAAAAGCACTTCACCGGGGCGGACATCTTCGGCCTTTCGGTCGGCGCAGATCCGCAGATCAGCCCAGACGGCAAGCAGATCGCATACGTACGGCGCACCAATGATATCATGACCGACCGCGCGGTCTCTTCGATCTGGCTCATTGATGTTGCAAGCGGGGCGGAAACCCCGCTGGTCACAGGAGAAGGCTTTCACGCCAGTCCGCGCTGGTCTCCCGATGGCAAGCGCCTCGCCTATATCTCGACGCAGAGCGGCGGCGGCGCCGAGTTGCACGTGCGTTGGATGGCGACCGGACAAAGCGCAAACATCACCGCTCTTCCGGAGAGCCCCGGCGGCATCGCTTGGTCGCCGGATGGAACGCAGATCGCCTATACGGCTCGCGTTCCGCGCAAAGGTTTAACCCTCGGCAAGCCGCCGGCCAAGCCTGAGGGAGCAAAGTGGGGCAAGCCGCTCCAGATCATCGACAAAGTCACCTATCGCGTCGACGGTGGCACTTATCTGAAGCCAGGCACAACGCAGCTTTTCATCGTCGATGCGGATGGCGGGGCGCCGCGCCAGCTCACTTTTGGCGAGTATTCAAATGGTGGCACCGTTGAGTGGGCACCAGATGGCAGTACCCTGCTCTTCACGGCCAATCGTAAGGAAAATTGGGAGCTCGAGCGCCTCGATACCGACGTCTATTCGCTCGATATCTCCAGCGGCGCTATCACTCAGCTGACGGATCGCTATGGCCCTGATGCAAGCCCGCAAATCTCGCCCGACGGAAAGACAATCGCATATGTGGGCTATGACGATGTCGGCAATGCTTACGATCAAGCCCAGCTTTACACGATGAACGCAGATGGGAGCGGTAAGACCCTGCTCGCTGGCGACTTCCCCGCGAGCCCGGATGGCATGGAGTGGAACGAGGCGGGCTTGTTTTTGAGCTTTGAGCGCGATGGCGAACACCGCGTTGCAAAGATTGCGATGGATGGCAGCTACAGCCTGCTCGAACCACGCCTCGGCAGCACGTATTATGCGCTGCCCTACACTGGCGGTCAGTGGTCAATTAGCGATGGCGGACCCATAGCATTCACCACAGCAAGCTCGGTCGCGCCGCCAGAAGTGGGCGTATCGATGCGGCGCGGCACCAAGACGCTTACCTCGCTCAATGCGGTAAGCCTTGGCGCAAAAGAACTGGGCCAGACCCGCGAACTCGACGCGACCGCGGCAGATGGGGTGAAGATCCCCGCCTGGATCATGCTTCCCCCGGGCTATGAGGATGGGACCAGTGTTCCGATGATCCTCGAAATGCATGGCGGACCTTATGCCGCTTACGGACCTGAATTTTCTGTCGATTACCAGCTCTATGGCGCGGCGGGCTATGCGGTCGTGTTCTCCAATCCGGGCGGCTCGACGGGCTATGGCGAAGAATTTGCTGACCGGATCGAAGACAATTACCCGATCTCCAACCACGATGAGCTGATGGCGGTGGTCGATGCCGCAATCGCAGCGGGTTATGTGGATTCTGAGAACCTGTTTGTGACCGGCGGCTCAGGCGGTGGCATCCTCACTGCATGGGTGGTCGGCCAAACCGATCGCTTCAAGGCGGCAGCCGCGCATAAGCCTGTGATCAACTGGACGACGATGGCGCTGATGGCGGATTTCTATGCCTTCTTCGGGCGCTATTGGCTGGGCGGCCTGCCGTGGGAGAAGCCGGAGCATTATTGGGACCGTTCGCCGCTGAAGGCCGCAGCGAATATCAAAACCCCGACGCTCGTCTTGGTCGGCGCGAATGATTATCGCACACCGCGCAGCGAAGCTGAGCAGTTTTACGGCGCTCTCAAGCAGGTTGGGGTCGACACCGCGCTCGTCGTCACGCCGGATTCGAGCCACAACAACCTCTCGCAATCTCCCAGCCAGCAAGCGGCGCGCACCGACAGTGTGATCGCGTGGTTTAACAAGTATCGTACGGACAAGGATGCCGAGAAGGACGCTGACGCTTCTGAGTGATGGGAACCGGATCGCGCGCTCACCTGTAGAACCATCGTGAGCGCGCCCTTTTCCTGGATCAAGCCTGAGCCTTGGGGCGTCTATATTGAGCCAGCCGATTGCTGGATCGATCCGGGGCGCGCGGTTGATAAGGCTCTGGTGACACATGGCCACGCGGACCATGCGCGCGGCGGTCATGGACAAACGATCGCAACGCCTGAAACGCTGGCGATCATGGAGCTGCGCTACAACACCCGCGATGGTGCGGTGCCGGTGGAGTGCGGTGAGAGGGTCGCGCTTGGAGGCAGGGTCAGCGCGACTTATGTACCGGCGGGCCACGTGCTGGGATCGGCACAAATCCTGCTCGAACATGCGGGGGAGCGGGTGGTGATCACTGGCGACTACAAGCGCCGCCCGGACCCGACCTGCGCGCTCTTCGAAGTCACCCCCTGCGATATCTTCATCACGGAAGCGACCTTTGGCTTGCCGGTCTTCCATCATCCCCCGATCGAAGAGGAAATGGCCAAGCTGCTCAGCGCGCTGGCGGAGCATCCCGAGCAATGCGTGCTGGTCGGGGCTTATGCCTTAGGCAAAGCGCAGCGCGTGATCGCTGAGTTGCGGCTCGCTGGCCATACTGCACCGATCTATCTTCACGGCGCGATGGAGAAGATGTGCCGTCTCTATGAAGAGCATGGCGTCGCGCTGGGCGAATTGCGGCTCGTTAGCGATCACTCAAAGGAGGACATGCGCGGCAGTATCGTCATAGCCCCGCCCAGCGCTTTAAACGATCGCTGGTCTCGTCGTCTGCCTGAACCGATCACTGCGATGGCATCTGGCTGGATGCGCGTGCGACAACGGGCGCGGCAGCGGGGCGTGGAATTGCCGCTGATCATCTCGGATCATGCCGATTGGGCCGAGCTCACAGCGACGATTGACGAAGTGAACCCGTCAGAGACCTGGATCACGCATGGCCGCGAAGAAGCGCTGTTGCGCTGGTGCGAGCTGGGACAGCGCCGCGCGCGGGCGCTGGCGCTCGTTGGACGGGAGGATGAGGATGACTGAACGCCCTCACCCTCCAGCGCCAATCACCCTATCGGGCTTACGCCATCGCTGCGAGGTCAGCTTTGACTTTTTCAATCGCTTCGTCGGTGATCATACCGCCCGACCAAGGCTGCAGCTGAACCAGGCTCATGCCTTTGAACTGTCCATAGGCAGGATGCTGGCTGATGCCGGGGAAGTGCTTTTCGAGAATGGCAGCGGTTTTCTCATTAGCCATAAGCGTTTCGATCGTGGAATCGATCGTAGGGGCAGCGGGCTTTTGAGCATCAGCCATTTGCTCATCGGCCAGAGCGGGAGCGGCGGTAAAGGCAAAACCACCGATAAGAGCAGCGGCGGCAAAAGCAGTCTTCATCATCAGCGCAGTTCCTTTGTTAATGCGAACGATAAACCTCTCGGCTCGGCCACGGTTCCTATAGCCCGCATATGTCTGCGCGATGAAGCCCAAAGCGCCCCTGTTCGATGAACCGTTTTGCAGAGCTGCTCGAAGCGTTGGTTTACACCACCAGTCGCAATCGCAAGCTTGCCTTGCTGAGTGCCTATCTGCGCGAGGTGCCTGATCCTGACAGAGGCTGGGCGCTCGCAGCATTGACGGGGGAGCTCGATTTTCCCGCTGTCAAAAGCTCCACCATTCGGGGGCTGATGAAGGACCGCGTGGACCCGGTTCTTTGGACGTTAAGCCGGGATTTTGTGGGCGATACCGCAGAGACTGCGAGCCTTTTGTGGCCAGAACCCAAAGGACGCGCCGCGCCAAAGGAAGATGCGCCGGGCCTTAGCGAGACAGTCGGGCTCCTGAGCAAACTGACACGCGCCACCGCACCCAAGGAGCTGC
>JBCBOW010000001.1:0-23888 GCA_039821045.1 Pseudomonadota bacterium | reverse complement strand
CGAAGATGATCGCCGCAAGATCGAGTATCGCCTGACAGCCAAGGGCTTCGATTTGCTCCCGGCGATGATCGCGCTGCGCCAATGGGGCCAGAAGTATGGCAGCGAGTTCGTCTCTGAGGATCCGGTCCTGGTTGATGAGCGTGACCGCTTGCCCATCGGCCCGGTCTCGGTCCTTTCGCATGACGGGCGCATCCTCAATCATGAAGAGCTCAATCTCATCAAGCGCAGCGATCTGGGTAAGCGCACTGACGGGACGGTGGCTCATGCATCGCGAGCGCTCGCCAAGGGCGATGTGATCGACCTTGATCAGCTCAAGTCGACGGTGACGGGCTAAGCCACTTTCTTGATACCTCGCACAGGATAGACGCGAGACAGGCATAAGGCGGGCACAAAGGCGCGGATATGGCGGCTGTTCGAGTTGACCCGAGCCAGCGCGCGTGGCCTTTGGGGGTGTATGGCCACCCTCGCACCCAGCACCAGCGCTGACCTCTCTCAGATCCTGCGCTCGACCTTCGGGTATCCGGGCTTTCGCGGCACGCAGGAAGCCGTCATCACGCGCATCATGGCGGGCGAGAGCACGCTGGCGCTCATGCCGACAGGCGCGGGCAAGTCGCTGTGCTACCAGCTGCCTGCTCTCGCGCTTCCGGGAACAGCGATCGTCATCTCGCCGCTGATCGCGCTGATGCATGATCAGATCCGGTCCGCGCAGGCGCTGGGCATCCGCGCGGCCTCCATGACATCGGCAGACACAGACAACGCCGCGACCGCTCAGGCTCTGCGCCAGGGCAAGCTTGATCTGCTGTATGTCGCGCCTGAGCGGGCCAACACGGCGGGCTTTCGCTCTTTGCTTAGCGAAGCGCGCATTGCCCTGTTTGCGATCGATGAAGCGCATTGCGTGTCGGAATGGGGTCACGATTTTCGCCCGGATTACAGGGCTCTTCGCGCGGTGCTGGACGGCTTCCCGCAGGTCCCGCGCCTTGCGCTTACGGCGACGGCGGATAAGGTCACACGGCGCGATATCCTCGTTCAGCTCGGCATCAGCGAGGACGGCCTGATCGTTGCAGGCTTTGATCGGGCCAACATCCGCTACACTGTCACGCCGCGCGAAGGCGGCGCGCGGCAGATCGCCGATGTGATCCAGCGCGTTCGCGGGGCTGGGATCATCTATGCAGGATCGCGCAAGGGCTGCGAGCAATTGGCCGACAAGCTGCGCGATACCGGGCGCCCCATTGGCGTTTACCACGCTGGTCTCCCGGCTGAAGAGCGCGCCCGCGTGCAGGCTGAGTTCGTCGCCTCCGAAGACATGGTGATGATCGCCACGATCGCGTTTGGCATGGGGATCGACAAGCCCGATGTGCGCTTTGTCATCCATGCCAGCCTGCCCAAATCGATCGAGGCGTATTATCAGGAGACAGGCCGCGCCGGGCGCGATGGCGATCCGGCTGAGGCGTATCTGTTCTGGGCTGCGGCTGACTTTGCCCGCGCGCGGCAATGGATGAGCGATGTTGACGAAGCGCGTATAGGCAGCGAGCGCGACCGGCTCAACGCGCTGGCTGGCCTCGTCGAAGCGACGACGTGCAGGCGCGCGATCCTTCTGCGGCACTTTGGCGAAGACCCGCCCGAGGCCTGTGGCAATTGCGATGTCTGCTTGGAGCCGCGCCGTGTGCTTGATGTGACGCAAGCGGCGCAAAAGCTCCTCTCCGCGGTCTATCGCACCGGGCAAAGCTATGGCCTTGGTCATATCGAGAAGGTGTTGCTGGGCCGCGATGACGAACGCATCATTCAGCGCGGGCATGACAAGCTTTCGGTCTTCGGCATCCTTTCAGCAGACGAGGCTCCTGTCTTGCGAGCGCTGGTGCGCGCGGCGACCGCGCAAGGCATGCTGGAGACGACCGAGCATGGTGGCCTTGCGCTCGGGCAAGCGGCGCGCGCGGTGCTCAAGGGCGAGCGCGAGGTGCACATTGCCGAGCCGCCCAAGAAGCAGCGCCGCCGCCGCCGCGAGGGCAGCGAAGCCAACCCGGCTGGCGATCCGCTGTTCGAAGCGCTGCGGGCTAAGCGCGCCGCGCTGGCGAAGGCGAACGCCATCCCGGCCTACATGATCTTTCACGACAGCGTCCTGCGCGCGATCGCCAGCGAGCGGCCCGGTACGCTCGATCAACTGAGCGAAACGCCCGGCATCGGCGCCAAGAAACTGGAGACCTATGGCGCTGAGTTCGTCTCGGTCGTGCGCCAGTTTGAAAACTCGGTCTATCGCAGCTGAAGCACGCCTGACACACCTGGCACACAGTCCAAGCGCAAAAAACCAATCGATCACAGCGGCTCGGTTTGATCGAGCACGTCGATCATCGATGCAGCGAAGCGGGCGCGTGAGAGCGGCATTAGAGAGATCAGGTTCGAAGAGCACGCGCGAGCTTATCAATTCGCCGGGCTGTAGGAAAACCGGGCTGTAGGAAGAATGCGCGCCGCTGCCGATCAGTTGTGGTCGCCGCCGCGGCGCCTTTCACCGGCGCAAAGCAGGTGCGCGGGTGTAATCAATCCGGATCCGCACCCAGGAGCCCACCTGGCTGCGTCCACCCACGATCGCCGGGCGCACGCGGAATTGCCACGCTGCTGCGAGCACCGCGCGCCCGATCTGAGAGCCGCGCGGCGCTTCGCCGATGAGCTCGCAATCCTCAACGTAGAAATCGGGCACGGTGCGGCAGGCGATCAGCGCAAAGCCCGGCTCACTGGCGGTCGAGAGATAGCCTGCAAGCTCCTGATCGGTCGGCTCGCGATACCAGCGCGCGCGGTACATCGGTTGGCCATTGGGCGCGGTGCCCACGCGCTGGCTATCCCGCCGACCGCGCGGCGGGCCTGTGTCAGGAGGGCCATAGACCCGCGGCGGGCGTGCGGGCGCGGGAGGGGCAGGCGGCGGCGGTGGCGGCGCTGGGCGCGCTTGCGGGGCGGGAAGCACGATCGGTGGTGGCTGGGCCTGAGGCTGACGGATAATCGGCGGCGGATCAGGGCGCGGCTGGGGCTGGGGCTGGGGCTGAGGCTGGGGCTGAGGCGGATCGGGTTGGGGATCAGGCGGCGTCACTTCGCGCGCCGGTTCGGGCGCAGCTTCAGGGGCAGGCGCTTCTTCGGGTTGTGGGGCCTCTTCGGTGATGTTGCGCGCTTGGATGGTGACGATTTCGGGCGCGGCTTCGGGATCGCCGGCGTAATTCCACCCCAGTGTCAACAACAGCGCGATGATCGCAATCTCTGCCAGCAGCGCGAGCGCAACGCCGCTCAGACGCTGAGCCAAAGGGCGCTGGTTCAGCCGCGCTGAGCCATCAGCATCAGCGTAGCTCGAGTGCGCTGGGGATATGAGAGAGGGGCTGGTTTGCGACAAAGAGGGAGAGGTTTTCGAGGGGGCGAAAGGGAGTGCGGCGCCGAGGTAACCAAAAGCGCCCCCTAACCGCAATCACCAATTCGCGCGCAGCGGGCAGGAGTTACAATCCGCGACAGCACATGCGCTGCGCGCTTAGCGCATTCCGACCGATTGGCGATAGCTCAGTGCTTCGGCGATATGCGCGCGGCCCACTTGCGCCTCGCCTGCCAGATCAGCGATCGTTCGCGCAACGCGCAGCATGCGGGTGTAGCCGCGCGCAGAGAGTCTGAGCTTTTCGGCTGCCTGCATCAGGAGCGCGCGGCCCGCCTCATCGGGTGCTGCATAATCCTCGAGCGCGTCTCCCTGCAGTTCGGCATTCGCCCGCACGCCCCGTTCGATCGCCTTCGCGCGCGCTGCTGCGACCCGCGCTGCCACCGCTTCGCTGCCCTCGCTTGGCGGCGGCAGGGCCATGTCCATCGCGCTCACCGCCCCAACTTCGACGTGGCAATCAATCCGATCCAGCAAAGGGCCTGAGAGCCGCCCCTGATATTCGCTGACACAGCGCGGATGGCGCGCGCAGATGTACTCCGCTTCGCCCGCATGGCCGCAGCGACACGGGTTCATCGCCGCGATCAGTTGAACGCGCGCGGGGAAGGTGACATGCGCGTTGGCCCGCGCGACATCGACCTGGCCTGTCTCGAGCGGCTGGCGCAGCGAATCGAGCACTTGGCGCTGGAACTCCGGGAGCTCATCCAGAAACAGCACGCCCAGATGCGCAAGGCTGACCTCGCCCGGACGCACTTTCAGGCCGCCGCCGGTAAGCGCGGCCATGCTCGCGGAATGGTGCGGCGCGCGAAACGGGCGGGCGCGGCTGATCTGGCCGGCCTCCAGCGTTCCCGCGACCGACTGCACCATGGAAACTTCGAGCGCTTCGCCGGGTGTGAGTTCGGGCAGGATACCGGGCAGGCAGCTTGCGAGCAGGCTCTTGCCCGAACCCGGCGGGCCGACCATCAGCAGATTGTGCCCGCCCGCAGCGGCGATTTCCAAGGCCCGCTTGGCGGTTTCCTGGCCTTTGACCTGCCTGAGATCCGCTGCCGGGGGCGCCTCACGAACCGCGCCGCGCTCGGGCTCTGCGATCACGCTTGCGCCTTTGAGATGGCTGAGCAAGCCGCCCAGATCGCGCGGAGCCAGCACCGGGACGCCGCTCGCCCACTTTGCTTCGGACCCTTGCGCTTCAGGGCAAATCAGGCCGCACTCCGCCTCGCTTGCATGCAGGGCTGCGATCAGCACACCGGGCGAGGCGACCACGCGGCCATCGAGAGAAAGCTCACCCACTGCGATCCAATCGCCCAATTGCTCGGCATCAGTGATACCCATCGCCGCGAGCAGCGCGAGCGCGATCGGCAAATCATAATGCGATCCGTCTTTGGGCAAATCGGCCGGCGAGAGATTGATCGTGATCCGCTTGGGCGGCAGCGCCAGACCCATCGCAGCGAGCGCCGCCTGTACGCGTTCGCGGCTTTCGCTCACGGCTTTGTCAGGAAGCCCGACGATCGAGAAGCGCGGCAGACCGCTTGCCACCTGGCATTGCACTTCCACACGGCGCGCCTCGAGCCCGAGATAGGCAACGGTCTTGACCAGCGCGACCACTTAACCCTCTCCTCCGTTCAAACGCCCCCAATTGCCGCATAGGCAATCCGCTGTATTTGCAGAGTTAAGCCAAAGTTGTCGAGTGTTTAGGCACGGCTACGCAAGGCTTTTGCAAGCATAAAGCTTTGTAAAATCCTAGGCGACATCTGCGCAATTAGCGGGCATGCAAAGACCTGCCGCCTTGTGTGTTCTTCTTGCCGCCTTTGTGGCGCTGTTTCTGATGCCCGTCGCGGCTCAGGCCCAGATGGTAAGCGCTGGCACGGCGCAGGGCTATTCGATCCGCACGGTCTCGGTCACAAGCTGGGTGGAGGAATGGGATCCGGCGAGCCAGAGCTGGGTGCGGGTTGCTGAGCGGGGCGATGAGGATGCGGCCCTGCCCGTGGTCGAAACGAGTGTTCGTGCAGGGTCAGAGAAAACCGCCGCGCGTTTGGCAACGCCGATTGCCGCACCAGTGATTGCCGCACCTGTGATTGCAGCGGCTCCGCGCGCACATACGCCGCTTGCGAGTTATGGCCCGTTTTTGGTCCTGGACCATGATCGCGCGGCTCTCATGGGATCGACAGACAGCGCCAGCCCGCGCGCTTTTGATGCGATGCTGCGCGATTTTCCCGGCCTGCGCGTGCTGGAGATGATCGAGGCGCCGGGCGCCACAAACGATATCGCCAACCTCGCGCTCGGTCGCCGGATCCGCACCGCAGGGCTTGCGACCCATGTGCCGCGCTGGGGCTCGGTTCGCTCAGGCGCGGTTGAACTGTTTCTCGCAGGCGCTGAGCGGACCTTTGAAGAGGGGGCGCAATTTGCGGTCCATTCGTGGCTCGATACACATGGCCGCCAGCCTCAGGACTTTGCAAGCGATGCTCCCGCAAACCGGCTCTATCTCGATTACTACGTCGAAATGGGGATGAGCGAGAGCCGCGCGCAAGCCTTCTACGCGATGACCAATTCGGTGCCTCACCATTCCGCGCGCTGGTTTGGGGCAGACGAAATGCGGCAATGGTTGCGGCCGGAGCGCACCGCGCCGACGACGCTGGCGCTTGATCGGCGCGCGCGCGTGATCGAACGGGCTCCGCTCGCCTGGATTGCTCTTGGCAAAGCCCCGCTTGCGCCTCTCACGCAGCCGCCTGCGGTTCCTGCAATCGATCAGCCGCAGATCCGGCAGGCCACAGCGCCCGCGCCGACCTTTGCTCCGGCCCTTTCAGCAGAGGGCCAGCCGCGTCTGCAATACGCCGATCTTGCCACGCTGAGCTTCGCCCGGCTTGACTCATGAAGCGCATTCCCATAACTGCGCGCGCCTGATCTGATCCCAAATAAGCATCGCGCTTCGAAGGATCGCCAGTTTCCCGCGACAGCGTGTGAGCTCCAACAGCCCACAAGCCGGCGCGAACCAGATATTCGAGGATAGAATGAAGCGGACTTTTCAGCCCAGCAATCTCGTGCGCAAGCGTCGCCACGGTTTCTTCGCCCGCAAAGCGACTGTCGGTGGCCGCAAGCTGCTGCGCGCGCGCCGTCGCCGCGGCCGCAAGAAGCTCACCGCCTAAGCGAACGAGCTGCCCGCACGCGATGCGGGTGCCAAGATTTTGGTGTTAAGCGCAATGGGCTCCCGTTCGGGGCCCATTTGTCGTACGCCCCTGCAAAATGTCGCAAGCCCCCACCAAACAAGCCGTCACGCCAAAGGTCCTGACCAAACGCGCCGATTTCCTTGCGGCGAACAAGGGTCTGCGCAACGCACGGCCGGGCTTTGTGCTGCTGACCCGGCCCAATGGCGGCGAGGGCATGCGCTATGGCATCACTGTCACCAAGAAGATCGGCAATGCGGTGGTGCGCAACCGGATGAAGCGCCGCTTTCGCGAGCTGTTGCGCGCGGCCTTGCCAGAGCGCGGCCTGGCGGATCACGATCACGTGCTCATCGGGCGCGCCGGCGGCGTCGAGCGCGATTTTCACCTGATGGGCGAAGAGCTGGCCCGCGCACTGGAAAAAGCCAAAGCGGGCAAGGGCGATCCGGCGCGCGGAAGAAGGCCAAAGCGTGGTAATCGCGCCGCATCGCGCGTATCAGGCGCGCCATCATGAATCGCATCCTGTCCTTTCCGCTCATCCTCCTGATCCGCGCCTGGCAATGGGGCCCTTCGCGACTGATGCCGCCCACGTGCCGCTTCACCCCTTCGTGCAGCCAATACGCGATTGACGCGCTGATCAAATATGGTCCGCTCAAGGGTGGATGGCTGACCGTAAAGCGGCTAAGCCGCTGCCATCCGTGGGGGGGATGCGGATACGATCCTGTCCCCTGAACGCCCAGGGGTGCAACGATGGGATGGGAATTCTGAGGTGTCGTGCCTAAATAACACAGCGGCCCTCTCAAACGACGCTTAGGTTTAATCTTGAACAATCAACGCAATCTGCTTTTGGCCTTTGTGCTCTCAGGCCTTTTGATTTTCGGCTGGGATGCCGGGATGAGCTATTTCTATCCCGAAGCGATGAACCCTGCGCCTGCGCCCACCACTAAGGCCAGCGGTGCCGATGTGGCGCCAGCAGCCAGTGCAAGCGCAGCGGGCGCTCCGGGAACGAGCGTTGTCGCAGCTGATCTTGAAGAAGGCGTGCCCGAAAGTGGGCCGGTTGATCTGAGCAAGGCTCTGGCTGATCCTCAGCGGGTCGTGATTGAAGCGCCTCGCCTGGCAGGCTCGATCAACCTCATGGGCGCGCGGATCGATGATATCGTGCTCAAGGATCATCGCCAAACAACTGACAAGGATTCAGGCCCCGTGCGGCTGTTCGCACCCGAGCGAACCGAGGATCAGTACTTTGCCGAGTTTGGCTTTCTTGCCGGCGGAAAGCGGCTGCCCTCCAATCAGCTGTGGGCCGCCGATGGCGAAAGGCTGACGCCAGATACGCCGGTCACGCTAACGCTCACCAAGGACGATGTTACCTTCGCGGTGAAGCTCTCGATTGATGATGGCTACATGATCACCGCTGAGCAAAGCGTCAGCAATGCTGGCGAGGCAGCGCAGATCGTCCAGCCCTTCGCGCTGATCAACCGCACCGATCGCAACGCGACGCCTGATGAGTTCATCACTCATGCGGGGCCCATCGGGGTGTGGGATGAAGTGGTGCAAGACCCACATGCTTATCACGAGCTGGTCGATCTCGGCTCCTGGTCACCGGGTGGCAAACCCGCTTGGCTCGGCTTTTCGGATCGGTACTGGCTCGGCGCACTGGTGCCGGGAGGCGAAGCGGACAAAGCGGAAGGCTCGTTCCGCTCGCTTGGCAACACGCTGTTTCGCGCAGACGTCATCTATCAACCCATCACGCTGGCCGCCGGCGCAACGACCAGCGAGACGACGCAGCTGTTTGCAGGCGCAAAAGACAGCGTGATCCTCGATGATTATGAAGAGGCCGGCATCGCGCTGTTTGGCAAGGCGATCAGCTGGGGCTGGTTCGAAATCATCGAAAAGCCGCTTTTATGGCTGCTGCGCAATCTCAACGGGCTGATCGGCAATTTTGGCATTGCGATTATCGCGATGACGTTCCTCATCCGCGGGCTGCTCTTCCCGATCGCGCAAAAGCAATTTGCGAGCATGGCGCAGATGAAAGCGCTCCAGCCCAAGATGAAGGCGATCCAGGAGCGCTACAAGGACGATAAGCAAACGCAGCAGCAAAAGATCATGGAGCTTTACAAGGAGGAGAAGGCAAACCCGCTGGCGGGCTGCCTGCCGCTGCTCATCCAGATCCCGATCTTCTTTGCGCTTTACAAGGTGCTGATCCTCGCGATCGAGATGCGGCATGAGCCCTTTATCCCGTTCTGGATCAAGGATCTCTCGGCGCCTGACCCCGCGACGATCCTCAACCTGTTTGGCCTTTTGCCCTTCGAGGTGCCCGGCTTCCTCGGCATCGGCATTCTCGCGATCCTTCTGGGCCTCACCATGTGGCTGACCTTCAAGCTCAATCCGACCGCGATGGACCCGATGCAGCAGCAGATCTTCAATCTCATGCCCTGGGTGCTGATGTTCGTCATGGCGCCGTTTGCCGCCGGGCTCTTGCTGTACTGGGTGACATCGAACGTGCTCACTCTGGCGCAGCAGAAATATCTCTATTCCAAACACCCGCAGCTCACTGCGGCGATGGAGAAAGAGAAAGCGGAAAAAGCCAAGAAGGCCGAGCAGGAAAAGGCCGCCAAGAGCGGGGCCTGAGGCCCGGTGCCCGGCGCTGAGAGATACACCCATGGCGGATGAAGCAGAGCTTGAAGAACGCGCCGCGCAACGCCGCGAACAGGCCGCTGCGCGCCTTTTTTCAGGGCGCGTCGACTTTTTGCTGTCCGCGCCGCAATTAAAATTCCTGCCCGAGCCCACTGTCCCTGAAATCGCTTTTGCGGGGCGCTCCAATGTCGGCAAGAGCTCGCTGCTTAACGCGCTGACAGGCCGCAAGGCCATCGCGCGCGCATCCGTGACGCCGGGCCGCACACAGGAGCTCAATTTCTTCGAAATTGGCGAGCCCACGCAATTTCGGCTGGTCGACATGCCGGGATATGGCTTTGCCAAAGCGCCCGTCAAAGTGGTTGAGCGCTGGAAGGCGCTGGTGAAGAATTATCTGCGCGGTCGGCAAGTTCTGGCGCGCAATCTCGTGCTGGTTGATAGCCGCCACGGGCTCAAAGATGTCGACCGCGAAATGATGAAAATGCTCGACGAGGCCGCGGTGGGCTACCGGATCGTGCTCACGAAGACGGACAAGATCAAAGCCAGCGAGCTCGAACGTGTCGCGGGCAAAGTCGCTGAAGAAGCGCGCAAGCACCCCGCGGCCTATCCCGAGCTCCACCTCACCAGCAGCGAAAAGGGCATGGGCATCGCCGCGCTCAGAGCCGCCGTGGTGAGCGATGCGCTGGGCGCCGATTATCTCGGCTAGAGCGCTAAGCGCGGCGCCCTAAGCCCGCGTTTCAGACCGTCCAGGGCCCTGTGACCGCGAGCGTGCGCGTGGGCGCATAGGCATTGACGAAGAAGGTCTTGCCATCGGGTGAGAAACAGCCCCCGGCAAGCTCGGTCTGCATATTGAGCCGCGCAAACTCATAGGCGCTGCCCTCAGGCGTGATCCCGCGCACATAATTGTCGACCACATCGGTGTATTGATCTTCGCAGACCATCAGGTGTCCATTGGGCGCAACGCACAGATTGTCGCCGTAATTGAATTGCTCTTTGCTCTCGCTTTCAAAGAACAGCTCGACCCGGTCCGGGCCTTTGCCCCGGCCAGGCACCAGGCGGAAGATCTGACCAAATCCCGCCGCGCCGCCGCTGGTCGAGCAGACATAGAGATCGTCGGTCCCCATATGGATGCCTTCGCCGCGCGCCACCAAGGCTGCGCCCGCCGCCACAGCGCGCTTGCGCAAATCGTCTTCGGGTGCTTCGACATTGTCGAGATCGATCCAGCGCACCGCGTAGGACTGGCCCACCGGCATCGCCGCGCTGCCCCAATTGCGGGTGTCGCCAAGGCCTTCAATCGCCATCGCTTGCAGTTTGCCGCCATCAGAGAGTTTGCCCGGCGTTGTGGGCACGAAGCGATAGATCACACCATCGTCGCGGTCTTCGGTCTCGTATACATAGCCGGTCATCGGATCGACACAGGCGGCTTCATGGTTGAAGCGGCCCATGGCGCGCAGCGGCGCTGGATCAACGAGGCCACGCGCCGAAGCGGGCACTTCGAACACCCAGCCATGATTAACCGCGAGCCCGTCGCCATATTTCTGTCCCGGCCCGGTCGGTGCTTCCTCGCAGGTGAGCCAGGTGCCCCAAGGCGTCACCCCGCCCGAGCAATTGCGGATCGTCCCGCCGAGCGTTCGAAACTGGCGTTTGACCTCCAGCGTCTTCGCATCGAGCACGATGTTGGTCGTGCCGCCGGGGACGATTTCGCCGTCCTTGGTGCCAAAGCCCTTGGCGATCGGGCCGCCCGCCTGATCGCGCGGGGTCAGCTCATGATTGCGCACCAGCACAATCTCGCCATTGCCAAGGTCAAGGCAGCCCATCCCATCGGCCTTGTCCGGCACCGTCCCGCCATCGTCCATCGCATCGCCCAAGCTGGAGAGCACGCGATAAGAGAAGCCTTCAGGCAGATCGAGGAGCCCGGCCGGGTCCTTCTTGAGCGGCCCGTAATTGGCAAACATTGCCCCATTGCTGCCCGCGCGCGCGGCTGAGGGTGCGGCCCCTCTCGTCATGCAGCCGCTGGCCATCAGCGCGGTGAACGCGCTGCCGGTGGCGGCAAGGAATTTCCGGCGATCAGCGAATGGCGATGCGAGCATGGTTTATAGGTCCCCTGTTTGACACGAGATACGCATTAGCGCGCGAGCGGGACGCCTGCATGACATCCATCAGCGCAAGCGGTGATTGTTTTATCCGGGGCGCGATTGGCGCAGACGGTAAAAGACGCCGCTTTCATCATATCCTGTAAGCTCAAGCACACCGCTTACAATATGCACCTTGGTCTCGTCTGTTGGGAAGGTCTCGTCTGCGAAGACCTCGATGAACTGGTTGGGCCCGGCATGAAAATGAAACGGGCAGCCGGGCGGATAGCCCAGCAGCACAAAGCGTTTTTGGCGCGCGCCCGCTTCCAATGGCATCATCCAGCCGGCAACTTTGATGCGCTTGCCTGAGAGGTTCTTCACCGCCGGCGTGAAGAGCGGCTTGGAGATGATGTAGCCTTGCTCATCTTTGCGCGTCGTCTCCCCAGTGGATTCGAGCACTTTCCAAGAGACGCCGCCTTTCGGGGTTTTTGCGGGCTTCCAGATATCTTCGACGATCGCGCCTTGCTTGGGATCGGGCACTTGTGCGCTAAGCGAGGTCGCCAAACCGAGCCCGAGCGCGAGCGGGATCATAGCCAGCGCGGCTTTTGCAGGGGTCATGCTCTTCATTCTCCTAGGCGGTTCTTGGCGCCTTTGGTCTAACTACGCGCGAGAGTCCGCGCAGGATCAATCGTATACACGCGATAGGCCGGGATCAGGGCTGCAAGCGCACCGATCACCACCACAGCCGCGATCAAACCCGCTTCGGCAGGCAGAAATGCGAAGGGCGCAAGCCCCAGATCCGCGAGCGTCGCCCAGTTTGAGCGAGCAATCAAGATCACTCCATGCGCGGCCATCCAGCCCAGCACTGCTCCGAGCGCTGCGGTGATGATCCCTTCCATAATCACTGTTGCGAAGACCTGAACGCGGCTCGCGCCCATCACGCGCAAGAGCGCCAGATCGCCTTCGCGGCTGCGCGCCATGTTAAGCAGCGCCACGAAAATCGCGAGGCCCCCGGTGATCGCGAGGAGCCAGGCAAACACGCGGATGCCATCGAGGCTCGCCCCGACCAGTTCGAGCAAACGCGCGGTCTCGGTCGCGGGGACGGCGGCCTGCAATTCTGTCTGACGGTTGATCATGGCGGGGATGCGGATGGCGCCAGATGCGTTGCGATAAGTGACGAGCAGCGCAGTCAGATCAGCGTCGAGACCGTCTCCGGCAGCCTGAAGCATGGGTGCGCGCATGGGTGCACCGGGCGTTGGGCCGGGCAGCGCGTGGTCGTGATCGTGATCGTGTGCATCGTGTTCGTGTGCATCGTGGTCATGATCGTGATCAGCGTCTCTCTCACGCTCATGGCCCTCATGATCATGCGCCTCGCCGTCTGCGTGCGCGTGGTCCTCATGATCGTGGTCATGCTCGATGCCGTGCACATCCCAGACGGTTTCCACCGAAGTCAGGATCAGCCGATCGATCACCGTGCCGGTCGGCGCGAGCACGCCAACCGTCTCAAAAGGAGCGTGATCATGGCCCTGATCGCCCGCTTCATCGATCTCAAGCCCGTGGCTGCCGATGAACTTCTGCCCCAGGGTCGCCCCGGTTTCCCGCGCCACAGCCGATCCCATGACAGCTTCAAACGGCGCATCATAAGCCTCGCCATGCGCGATCTTGGCGCCGTAAAGCTCTGCAAATGTGCCGTCTGTTCCCACGATGCGATAGCCGCGGAAATTGTCTCCCAAAGCCAGCGGCACCGCTCTTGCAACAGCCGGATCGGAGCGCAGCAGGTTGAGGCTGCTGAAGGGAATGTTCCCGGTCGGGCGATCGATATGAAACACCGAGGACAAGATCAGCTGCAGCGGCGATCCCTTCGCGCCGACCACCAGATCAACCCCGCGCGCATTGCGTTCAAGCCGCTCGCTCGCCTGCGTGCCAAGCTGCAGCAGCAGCACCAGCATCGCAACGGCAATCGTCAGCAACAGCACGTTGAGCGCGGTTGTCAGCGGTCTGTCCCGCAGATAAGCAATCGCCAGGCCGATCATGCAGCGCTCGCTTCCAAGGCGCTATCGTGCAGACGCCCGTCATCCAGCGTCAAAGTGCGCTCAAATGTGCCGGTCAGACGCTCATCATGCGTTGCGATCAGCAAACTTGCGCCGGCGTCCTGAGCCATATCGATAAGCAGCTGCGCGACGCTTTGGGTGTTGGCATGATCGAGCGCGGAGGTCGGTTCATCCGCAATCAGGATCGCCGGTTTCACCACCACTGCCCGGGCAATCGCGGCCCTTTGCGCCTCGCCCTGGCTCAGCTCAAACGGGCGCGCATTGGCGAGCTCAGTGAGCCCTAGCTGCTCAAGCGTCTGATCAACCAGCGCGGGATCCTTGCGGCCGCGTTGGAGGCGCTGCGCAAGGAAGAGATTGCTTTTAAGGCTGAGCGCGGAGACGAGCCGCAGTGTCTGGAAGACGATACCCATATGCTCGCGCCGGATGGCATCTCCATTGCCCGTAATCGCTTCGCCGCCGAGCGTGACAGTGCCTTGATCGGGTGTTTGCAGGCCGCAGATGATGTTGAGCAAGCTCGATTTGCCAGAGCCGGACGGGCCGAGCAGGAGCGCGCGGCTTCCTGTCTCAAGATCGAATGCAATGTCAGAAAAAATGCGCCGTTCGCCATAGGCAAGGCCAACTTCGCGGAGACTGAGCTGCATGGCGTTAGGTGCGGTTTGTTGGGTCTTTTTCGCTGATCGAGCCGCTGACGCCCGCATCGCCCTGCTGGCCGCGAACAGGCGCTGCGCGCACATTTTGCTTGCGGGCTTCGGCTCTGGGCGCAGGTTTGGCGGATGTGTCTTTCGCCTCGGCGCGTTCCTCGCTTGCACCCTCTTGCTGCTTCGCCAAGGCCTCTTCTTCCGCTTTCCTTTGCAGATAGAGATTTTTCTGGAGCGCGGCGAAAGGGTTCATCCGGTGAAATCCGCCAAAGCCGGGGAGACCATCAAGTTCACAAGCTATCGCGGGCGCAGAGATCCAAAAAGACGCGAAAGCGCTCAGGGTGACAGCGGTCCGGAAATGCATGAGGCAGGCCTTGAAACGTGTTGAAGCTCAATGGCTGCAAGGCGTAACACATAGGCGGTCCATCGCCTAGTGCGTCGCGAAGAGCTGGGCGGGATCTGCGAAGGCTTTGAACTCTATCGCATTGCCCGCCGGGTCTCTGAAAAACATTGTCGCCTGCTCGCCCGCCTGGCCAGCGAAGCGGACGGTGGGCGCGATGACGAAGTCGATACCGGCTGCTTCCAAGCGTGCGGCCAGATCGCGCCAGGCCTCCATGCTCAGGACGAGGCCGAAATGGGGCACGGGCACGTCCTCGCCATCAACCGCATTGCTGGCACGATCGCCCGCCTCGCCGGACAAATGCGCCACGATTTGGTGCCCATGGAAATCGAAATCGATCCACTCCTCGCTGCTGCGCCCCTCCGCACATCCCAGCAGGCCGCCATAAAAGCGGCGCGCGGCGCTCAGGTCGTCAACTGGAAAGGCGAGATGAAATGGCGGGCGATCCATGGCTCGGTTCTAAAGCCGCTCTTGCAGATTGGCCATACGGCGGTGCGCTCGCGCTGCACACGCTTGCGACCAATGCGGCGTTTCATCGCATTTGGGAGCTGAGCGGCACATTTGCAGCTGTGGAATGGCAAAAGCGCCATCAGCGTAACCTGTTCAGTCTCGACAGCGAAACGCTGAACACTTAGGCACGGCATTCAACCAGTCTGCTAGGTGGAGGAGACGCCCCCAATGAAATTGATCCTGGGCAACAAGAACTATTCAAGCTGGTCGCTGCGCGGTTGGCTCGCCGCCAAACAATCCGGGCTCGCCTTCGAAGAGCTCACTGTGCCGCTGATGGGTGAGGAATGGGACAAGGCCAAGCAATCCATGGGCGAGGTGCAGCCGTCTTCGGGCAAGGTCCCCATCCTGTGGGATGGCGATGCGGTGATCTGGGATAGCCTTGCCATCCTCGAATATCTCGCGGACAAAGTGGGCCGCGACCGGTTCTGGCCCAAAGAGGACGTCGCGCGCGGCATGGCCCGCGCAATGGTGGCGGAGATGCACTCGTCTTACATGGCGCTGCGCTCAGAAATGCCGATGAACATCCGCAAACGCTCACCGCTTTCTCAAGTCTCCGATCAGACGCGGGCAGACATTGTGCGCATCCTGGGCCTTTGGGCTGAAGCGCGCGCGCGCCATGGATCCGCTGGCCCCTTTCTGTTTGGCACGTTTGGCGCAGCGGACATCTTTTACGCGCCCGTGGTGGCGCGCTTCATCACATATGGCGTGGGCGTCCCGGGCTTTGCTCAAAGCTATATGCAAGCGATCTGGGAGCATGATTGGATGCGCGATTGGAACAGCGCTGCGCAGAGCGAAGAATGGGTGATCGAACAATTCGAAAGCGTCGCCTAAACCCCAACAAAGCTTGCGAATAAGTCGCGGCGCGTAGCGCTCGCTTGCACCGCGGCCACACAATGCTACCTCACAAAGCCTGAATCACGGCAAGACGCGCGCCCCGGTGCGCCTCGCCAAACTCCTCGCATCGAAAAGGGATCGACGTTTTCCATGAAAGCCTGGTTTGCAATTCCCCTGTGGCAACGCGTGATCGCTGCGCTGGTGCTCGGCATTATCGTTGGGCGCGCATGGGGGCCTGATGCGGCCAGCATCAAGATCATCGGCGACATCTTCATCGCGTTTATCAAGATGCTGGTGGTTCCCTTGATCTTCTTCAGCCTTGTTTCTGGCGTTGCGAGCATCGGAGATCTGCGCAAGCTTGGCAGCGTTGGCTGGCGCGCGATGCTGCTGTTTGTTGTGTCTGGCCAGATCGCGGTGTGGCTTGGCCTTGCCATCGGCACCTTTGCGCAGCCGGGCGCAGGTGTTGATACCAGCGCAATCGCGATGGATGAGGCGCGTCTGCAAAAGGCGCAGGACGCGCAGGAAAACGCTCAGACCGCGAGCGAGATGATCCTTGAGATCGTGCCATCGAGCCCGGTCCAGGTGATGGCGGATGTGAATGTCTTGCCGCTGATCGTGTTCTCGCTTCTCATCGGCATCGGCATCCTGATGGCAAAGGAGGAAGGCGATCCGGTCTTGCGGGTGTTCGAAAGCGGCTCGGTCGTGATGCAAAAGGTCACGATGATCGTGATGGAGCTAACGCCGTTCGGTGTCTTTGCGCTGATGGCTTGGGTGGCAGGAACCTTGGGCGATGACGCGCTGCTCTCGCTCGGGCGGCTTGTGTTCCTCAACTATTTTGGCTGTCTGCTCATCATCGCGCTGATTTACGGCTCGATGATCAAATTCGTAGCGCGCCTGCCGGTGATCGACTTTTTCCGTGGGATCATAGACGCGATTGCGGTGAGCTATTCCACCGCAAGCTCCAACGCGACTTTGCCTGTCACCTTGCGCTGTGTGCGGCGGAACCTCGGCGTGTCCAACTCGGTCGCGAGTTTCGTCGTCAGCCTTGGCGCGACGATCAATATGAACGGCACCGCGATGTATCTGGGCCTCGCCACCCTGTTCGGCGCGCAGCTCTTTGGTGTTGAGCTCTCCTGGGGTCAGTATTTTGTGATCTCGATCCTCGGAACGCTCGGCGCGGTTGGCGCAGCAGGCATTCCGGGCTCAGGCCTCATCATGATGGTCCTGGTGTTCGGCGCGGTTGGCGTGCCGCTGGAGACGATCGCGTTTGTCGCCGGGGTGGACCGGATCATGGACATGATGCGCACCACCACCAATGTCTCAGGCGATGCGGCGGTTGCGACCACCGTGGCGGCGATGACCGGCGAGCTCGACGCGGCCGAGCTGATCAGCGCTGACGACGTCTGACGAGGCCGCGCCGGATATCCTGGCCTTCATTCAAGACGATCGTCTCGCCCGCGTTTGACTGCTGCGCATCGGCTTGAGTGGCTAGGCGCAAGGGTGTGAATTTGCCGAGATAGCATTGCGCGTTGTCAAACCCGCCAAACCGGTCTTGCAGGGTTACGCTGACGCCTTCGCACAATTGCCGCCGCCCAAAGCCCGCATCGAGCACCGCGCCTGAAACAAGGACATTGCTGCAGGACCATTGCAGCTCATTGATGTAGAATTTGCCATCATTCATGAAGATCAAGCTGTCTTCATTGTTGACGACGAACACGAGCCCGCCGGTATCGAGGCATTCTTTGGCAGGTTCGCCTGTGCGCACAAGGCGGGAGGCTTCCTTAGGCCAGAAGCGAGCGTTGAAGATTTTGCTTTCCAGATTGCTCGTGCCCGCGCTTTGCGGCCCGGAACTGCCAGTGCATCCCACGATCAGGAGCGGCACAGCCAAAAGTCCGATATTGCGCGCGGCTTTCACGAAATCAGGCATCTGTCTCTCCCAAGCCCTTAGCTTTCGTCTTCGGTTTCGCTTTCCCCTTTCGGGATATATTCGATCGGCACAAACGGCCCGAGCGAGCAGCCCGCGCCGCGCTGAACTTGCCCGCCGATGTTCTCCAACACGTAGATAATCTCAGTCTGGCAGAGCTGATTGATCGAGGTGTTGTACGTAATCGCTTGCTCAAAGCCCAAGCGCGGGCAGGAATTGCGTAAGGTGCTGCGAAAGACATCGCCGCCGCGCATCTCGAAATCGATCACATCATCGTTGCGCGGCCGCGCTTGGCGGATCTGAACACGGTTGATGCAGTTTTCTGGCTCCCCGATCACTTTGGCGGGCGGAACGGCAAACGGCCCCCCGCTCAAGTCCGGGCGCCCCTCTGCGGGCGCGCAGGCCGCGAGAATGGCGAGAGCGGGAAGGGGGAAAAGCATTGTGACGCGCATGGCGCAACTCCTATACGACACGTCTCAACCTCCGCTTGATGGGAAAGCATATCGGATGTGAACCTGCGCTGTCGATCAGGCCGGTTTGGGTTTTCCCTTTGGCTTAGCGCGTGTTCTTGGGCGTGTCTTTGGGCGTGTCTTTGGGCGGGGCGCATCGGGATCGAGCACCTTCTTGCGATGGCTGCACAGATCCACCAGCTTGCAGCGCCAGCATTCCGGAGTGCGCGCCTTGCAGACATAGCGCCCGTGCAAGATCAGCCAGTGATGCGCATGCACGCGAAAGGGCTGCGGCACGCGCTTCTCGAGCTTCTCCTCGACCTTTTCCGGTGTCTTGCCCTTCGCAAGCCCCGTGCGATTGCCCACCCTTAAGATATGCGTGTCGACCGCGAAGGTCTCATGACCAAACCAGCAATTGAGCACGACATTCGCGGTCTTGCGGCCCACGCCGGGCAGACGCACCAGATCATCGCGGCTTTCGGGCACCTCGCCGCCATATTCGTCAATCAGGAGCTGAGACAGCGCGATGACGTTCTTTGCTTTGGAGTTGAACAGGCCGATCGTCTTGATGTGTTCGATTAGCCCTTCAAGGCCCAGATCGAGCATCTGCTGCGGCGTTTCGACTTTAGCAAAAAGCGCGCGGGTCGCTTTGTTGACGCCAACATCGGTGGCCTGAGCGCTCAGCGCCACGGCAACGACCAGCTGATAGGCGTTGCCGTATTCAAGCTCTGTGCGCGGTTCGGGGTTGTCTTCGGCCAAACGGCGGAAGAATTCGAAAATCTGGTCTTTGGTCATGGCGCGGGGGCATCGCTCGCATTGGCTGCCTTCCACTCCATCGCGGTGCGAATGCGGTTCTCAACCGTTGGGTGCGTGTAGAAGATCGCTTCCTCAATCGGCCCTGCCTGAGGATAGCGATATTCCGCCGTCTTGATCAGCGCACCGGCCAAGGCATCAGGCAGGCCCACGGTCTCAAGCGAATAGGCATCAGCCTCGCGCTCACCCACTCGGATCATCGTGTTGATGATCGGTTGCGCGAGCGTTGCAAAGAGGCCGACCACGAAGAGGAACACCGGCAGCCCGCGCACATCGTCAATCGGCACGCTCGATCCGAACAGGCGCGCGATGGCTGGATAGGCCCGCGCCGTGAGAAAGAAGACGCCGACCGCGAGCAGCGATAACACGATGATCTGGCGCCACACATGGCCCAGCACATAATGCCCGATTTCATGTCCTGTCACCGCGCGCACCTCGTCAAGCGAAGCTTCCGTTAGCGCAACGTCGGAAATCGCAATGCGCGCCGAGCCTCCGATGCCTGAGACATTGGCTGTGAAGTTGTTTGACTGGCGCGAGCCATCGAAGATGAAGATGCGATCCTCAGCGATGTCAGCCTCCTGCGCCATCGCCAGCACAGCATCGCGCACTTCGCCTTCCGGGATCGGCTCATAATTGTTGAACAGCGGCTGGATAAAGACCGGCGAGAGCAGCAGCATGATCGATATCGTCAGCGCGACAAGCCCGCCCGCCCACGCCCACCACAGCGTCTTGGCGCGCCGCAGAAGGAAATACAGCCCGGTAAAGAACACCGCCAGAAACACGCTTGAAATCAATAGGCTTATCGTGCCTTGCGAGAGGAAATCGCTGAGCGGCTGGCTTGTGCGATCATATTGCGCCTCGCGCCACCAGTCAGTGTAGAGCGAATAGGGCAAGGTCAGCAGCGAGCTTACCACTGAGTAGACGACCGCCACCGTGAAGACATGCAGATTGCGGCGCTTGTCAGCCAGGCTGGGCCAGATGCGTTCGAGCAGGCCGGTGCGTATGATGATGAAGGTCACCAAAGCCGAAACGATCAGCCCGCCCAGGATCAGCCAGTGATTGCCCAGCGTGTAAGCGCGCGAGAGGGCAAGCGCCTCAGGCCCCAGCGAATCGATATAAACCTGGGTGGCGGCTTGCGGGTCCAATGCCATGGTTGCGTCCTCGTCTTGGCTATGCCGTGCCTTGTGCAAGGCCCAGCACATCATCCATCGTGTAGCGGCCCGGCGCTTTGCCAATGAGCCAACGAGCGCCGCGAACAGCGCCGCGGGCAAAGATCATGCGGTTTTCTGCTGAATGCGCGAGAGTAAGGCGCTCTTCATCCCCAGCGAAGATGACACTGTGTTCGCCAGAAACCGTGCCGCCGCGCAGCACCGCAAAGCCGATCGCGCCCGGTGAGCGCGGGCCGGTGTTGCCATCGCGCCCCGCCTCGCGATTGCCGGCGAGCTCGATATCGCGCCCGTGCGCCGCCGCTTCGCCGAGCAATTTCGCGGTGCCCGAGGGCGCATCGACCTTGCCGCGGTGGTGCATTTCGAGCACCTCGATATCCCAGTCCGGCCCAAGCTTTGCCGCCGCCTCACGCACCAGATGCGCCATCAGCGTAATGCCAAGCGAGGTGTTGCCAGTCTGCAGCACCGGGATTGCGCCTGCCGCATCCTCGACCGCCGCGAAATGCTCGGCTTCAAGGCCGGTTGTGCCGATCAGGATCGGGATGCCCGCCGCCCGCGCCGCTGCAACATTGGCAATCAGCGCGCTCGGCGCGGAAAAGTCGACCGCGACATCGCACTGGCCAATCAAGGGCGCCGGGTCTCCGCCCAGATCAACGCCGACGCAAAACTCGTGCCCGGCCTCTTCAATCGCATCACCAATTGCGCGGCCCATCCGGCCTTTATGGCCGAGCACTGCAAAGCGCTTTTTCTGATCCGTCATTGCGTCCCTCCCGCAGACCATGCTTGAACGCGTTCCATGACACAGGTTGAGCGCATCGTCATCCTTACAGGGGCCGGGATTTCCGCGGAAAGCGGCATCGACACGTTTCGATCAGCGGGCGGGCTGTGGGAGCAGCACCGGGTCGAAGATGTCGCAACGCCTGAAGGCTTCGCGCGCGATCCCGAACTCGTGCTGCGCTTTTACGATATGCGCCGCGCGGCTCTTACATCGGTCGAGGCGAATGCGGCCCACCGAGCGCTGGCCCGGCTCGAGCGCGAGTTTGTGAAGACACCCGGCCGCGAGCTGCTGTTGGTGACGCAGAATGTGGACGATCTGCATGAGCGTGGCGGCTCTGAACAGGTCCTTCATATGCATGGTGAGCTCAAGAGCGCGCTTTGCACCTCTTGCGGGACGCGTTCACGCTGGGAGGAGCCGATGCTGCTCGAAGGTGGCGCCGGGGGCACAGGGCGCCCGCCATGCCCCGTCTGCCAAGCGCCCACGCTGCGGCCCGACGTCGTGTGGTTTGGCGAGATGCCGTATCAGATGGAGCGCATCTATTCAGCGCTCGCCACATGCGATCTTTTCGTCAGCATCGGGACAAGCGGCGCGGTCTACCCGGCGGCGGGCTTCGTTCAGGAAGCGCGCGCTGCGGGCGCGGCAACTTTGGAGCTCAACCTGGAGCCGAGCGAGGGTACGCATTTCTTTGCAGAGGCCCGCCACGGGCCAGCGGGAGTGCTGGTGCCCGCATGGGTGGATGAGGTGCTCGGTGTTTAGAGCTCACCGGGCGGCCGCCAGCGCCGACCGGGCTTGTTTGAGCACCATTCAAGCATGTCCATCTGCTGGGTGGAAAGAGAGGAAATTCGGCCCCGCACCACAATCACAGTGCGCGCGGCAAAGCTGCCGGTCCACCCGGCCATGGCGCCCAGCATCCCGTCTTCGGCGCAGGTGTCGCAGTCTTCGGCATCGAAAGCATCACCGACAAAGCAGCGGTAACACGGTTGGCCCGCCAAGTGCCCGGCAAACGCTCCGACCTGGCCCTGAAACCGGCCCACGGCGGCCGATAGGAGCGGGGTGCGCTCGGCGACGCAGGCATCGGAGACAGCGAGCCTCGTTGCAAAATTGTCCGTCCCATCGAGCACAAGGTCTGCGCCTGCGATAAGGTCGCCGACATTTTGGGCCGTGATACGGCTGTCTGAGATCGTGACGTCCAAAGCATCGTCAAAATTCGCTAGCCAACGCCGCGCGCTCGTTGCTTTGCCGTGGCCGACATCGCGGCTGGTGAAGATCGTCTGGCGCTGAAGGTTTGAGACATCGACCACATCGTTATCGACCAGGGTGAAGCGCCCGATCCCCGCGCCGGCCAGATATTGCAGAGCGGGCGAGCCGATCCCGCCGAGCCCGATCACAGCGACATGTTTGCTCGCCAAGGCAACCTGCCCGGCCCCGCCGATCTCGGGCAATACGATATGGCGCGCAAACCGATCCAGCCGTGCAGGGCTAAGCGGGGATGCTGCGTCTGGCGCGCGTCTTGCCTCATCCTTTGCGGATGCGCCTGTGGATGCGCCTGTGGGCGGTGTGGTGGAAGATCCTGTGAACAGCCTGTCGACCATGAAAGCTGTGTTGGCAGGCTGGGGAGCGCTTGTGAATAGGCTGTGGGCGCAGGCGGCCTATCCTGTGCGGCGCGGCGCCTGTGTACAAACCTGTGCGTAGACCTGTGTGCAAGGCTGTTGAAGCCCGGGGGGTAGGGCGTCGACAGGCCTGAGGACAAGCCTGTCGACGAACCCTAGGAGAAGCACAGGGGCACGCTGTGCAAATTATGTGCGAATTAACCCTTTCGCCCTCAGCTCTCGAGCTGACGCAGCAGGCTGCGCACATCTCCATCCATATCCGCATCGCGCGTACGCAGATCCTCGATCAGACGCACCGCATGGATCACGGTCGAGTGATCCCGCCCGCCGAACTTGCGACCGATCTCAGGGTACGAGCGCGGCGTGAGCACTTTGGAGAGATACATCGCCACCTGGCGCGGGCGCACAACGGCGCGGGCCCGGCGCTTGGATGACATCTCGCTGCGATCGATCCGGTAGAACTGGCAGACCGTGCGCTGGATCTCGTCGATCGTGATGCGGCGACGATTGGCGCTCAGGATATCAGTAAGCTGCTCCTCGGCCAGTTGCAGCGACACTTCCTGCCCGGTGAGCTGCGCGTAAGCGATGAGCTTGTTCAGCCCACCCACCAGCTCTCGGACGTTGCGCGTGATCGTGCGGGCGAGGAACTCGACCACATCTTCAGGCACGTTGAGCGGTGCAAAGCGCGACAGCTTCGATTCAAGGATCGACTTACGCAGCTCGATATCCGCCGCGGCAATGTCTGCCACAAGGCCCATCGACAAGCGCGAGAGCAAGCGCGGCTCAACCCCATCAAGCGCTTGCGGTGCACGGTCGGCAGCAAACACCAGTCGCTTGCCTTCGGCGAGCAGCGCATCGATCGTGTAGAGCAGCTCTTCTTGTGCAGCAGCCTTTCCGATGATGAACTGGATATCGTCCACCAGCAGCAGATCGAAGCTGCGCAGGCGCGCTTTGAATTCGATCATCTGATTGGCTTTGAGCGCTTGGACAAACTCTACCATGAAGCGCTCTGCCGAGCAGTAGAAAATGCGCGCGCGCGGATGAGCTTGGAGGAAGCCGTGGCCGATCGCGTGCAGCAGGTGCGTCTTGCCCTGACCTGTCGCCGCCTTGAGGTACAATGGCGAGAACTGCGGCTGCTCGGTTGCGGCCATGCGCTGAGCGGCATTGCATGCAAGCACATTGGCCTCACCGGTGACGAACGCGCCAAAGGTCAGCGACGGGTCCAGCCCAACAGAGCTCGTAAAGCCCGCATCGCCAATCGTGCCGGCTGCGACAGCGATCGCACTCGCTCCACCATCATTGGCCGGGCGGCGCCCATCATCGATCCGCAGCTCGGGCAGTTGACGCCGACCGGGGTGTACCTGAATATTGACCCTCCGCACTTCGCTGCGGGCGATCTTCCAGGCAAGCTGAAGGCGATCATGAAAACGGTCCTTCACCCAGTTCGCGGAAAACTCGGT